>NZ_BAAHYY010000035.1:0-22367 GCF_054657315.1 Marinitoga arctica
AATCTTTAGCAAATGCTTTCATTTTATAATTTATCCTTCTTCCATTATCTGTTATATCTACTACTGTTCTCATATTATCAAATAATATCTCTTGTGGAACACCTCCTGTTTCTTTAAATGTATTTATTAAACATTCAAATACATCCTGTTGTGTTTTTGTTTCTCTATATTCAAAATAACAATATCTAGAATATCCTAATTTGTAATTAAATACATTAATCTCATATTCTTCTCCATTTTTTGAATACAACTTTATGTTTTCTTTCCAATCAACTTGTGCTTGTATTCTTGGTAATGTTTCAAATCTTGGATGTCCATTTATATTTCTCTTTTCTCTCAACCCCTTTCTTTTAACATATTTCCTAAAATTAGAATATGTCCCTATATCTAAACCATCATCTTTTAATTTTTCATATACTGCTCTCATTGTAATTCCTTTTATTGATAACAATTGTTCTATCTTATTTAAATAATCATCCAATTTACTTGGTTTATTCCTTTTTTTGGGCTTCCCTTCATATCCTTCCCAATATTTTTTTATTGTTCTTCTGTCATATCCATATATTCTTCCTAATTCAGAAAAATTTGGTTTCATTCCCATCATCCTTATTATTTCTAGTTGTTGTTTTACTTTCTCCATCTTTGGTATCCTCCTTTCCAAAAAAGAAGGATACCATTATTTCTTTATCTCTTTTGTTCATTTTTGTTCATTTTTATTTTCCTCTTTTCCTACATTTTTATTTTACCATTTACAATATTAACAAAATCAAAGAAATAGATTTTTCAAATTATAAAGAATTTTTAGAAGAAAAACCTCCACATATTATTTTCACTCATTATTTAAAAACTTTGACAAAAGATATAATTAAAGATGAGAAAAACTCGTATTTAAAAGCAAAATTAATATATGATTGGATAACGCTAAATGTGAAATATTCATATGTAAAACCATATAGTATTTATGAAAATATACCACAATTTGTATCAACTAATTTAAAAGGGGACTGCGGATTTCAAGCATTATTATTCATTACTATGTGCAGAATAGCCGGAATCCCTGCTAGATGGCAATCAGGTTGGTATATTAACAAGTATTTTGCTTCTCCTCATGACTGGGCATTATTCTATATCGAACCATACGGTTGGTTACCTGCTGATTTATCTTTTGGCGGAGCACGCAGAAATATACCAAAATATAGAGAATTTTATTTTGGTAATTTGGACGGTTTTAGAATGGTTGCAAACAATGATTTTATGGCTGGATTTGAAAATAAAAAATATTACAGAAGTGATCCATATGACAATCAAGTTGGTGAATTAGAAACTGAAATACAAAACATATACTCTGATAAATATAATTATAATATAGATGTTATAAATTTTGAGGAGGTTGAATAATATGAGTAAAATAAAAAATATAACCTTTACTATGAAAAAATATGATTATTTTAAACCTTTTCATATAACAGGAAGCATTTCAAATTTCACAACAAATATTGAAGTTTGTATAGAAACCGAAAACGGTGCAAAAGGATATGGCGAATCTTCTCCTTCCTTCAGGGTAAATGGTGAAAAAATAGAAACATTAATTCATCTTGAGCCCATTATAAAAGATGCTATAATTGGACTTGATGTAAAAAATTATAGAAAAATATTTGATATTATGGATAAATTCTTCGCTTTCCCAAGCATAAAATGCTGTACAGTATGCAACTCTTGATGCATTATCAGAGGAAATTGGAATACCAGTATATCAAATATTAGGTGGTGCAAAAAATGAAATAGAAACTGATAAAACAGTAGGAATAGATACAATAAAAAATATGGTAAAAGATGCTAAAGAAATATTTCATTCAGGATTTACAACAATTAAGATAAAAGTAGGGGAAGATTTGAGAAAAGACATCGAAGTTTTAGAAGAAATATATAAAAACACCAAAGGTGCTAAATATATAGTTGATGCTAACATTGGTTACACACCAAAACAAGCAATAGAATTTGTAAAAACTTTATATTCAAAAAACATTGAAATTAATCTTTTTGAACAACCTGTTGTTTCAACAGATTATGACGGTTTAAAATTTGTTAGATTTAATTCACCATTCCCAGTCGGTGCTGATGAAAGCGCTAAAACAAAATATGATGTTTTAAAATTAATCAAAATGGAAGCTGTTGATTTTATAAATATAAAACTTATGAAATCTGGCATATCTGACGCTCTTGCCATTGTAGAAATGGTAAAATCTGCTAATTTACAATTAATGATAGGATGTATGGGTGAATCCAGCATAGGTATAAATCAAAGTGTTAATTTTGCATTAGGCACAGGTGCTTTTGTTTTCCATGACTTGGATTCTGCACTTATGTTAAAAGAAGATAAATTTAGGGGAAAATATATTCCAAACCCTCCAATATACAAAACATTATAAAAACAAGGAGCATGTTGCTCCTTGTTTACTTATAATTTTCTACTGATACTTCAATAACCTTTTCTAATGCCCTTACAATATTTTCTAAAGACATGCTCGGCATATTCTTCTTATTAATTACCTGTTTTGGTAAATATGGCACATGTATAAATCCCCCTAAAATATTCTTAAAATCCCTATGAATATAATACATCAATCCATATAAAAGGTGATTACAAACAAAAGTACCTGCAGTATTTGAAACTTCTGCAGGAATTCCTATATTTTTAATACCTTCAACAATATTTTTTATTGGTAAATTTGAAAAATACGCATTTTCACCATCAAAAAATATAGGTTTATCCTTTGGTTTATTCCCTTCATTATCTTCAATTGAAGCATCATCAATATTTATTGCTACTCTCTCTACTGAAATATGAGAACGCCCTCCAGCTTGTCCTGTACATATAACTATATCTGGCTGAATTTCACACATTTTACTCCTCAATGTTTCAATTGACTTATAAAAAACTGTAGGCATTTCTAACTTAAATATCTCAGCACCTAAAATTTTATCTGGCAACATTTTAACAGCTTCAAAAGATGGATTTATATTTTCTCCTCCAAAAGGATCAAACCCTGTAACTAATACTTTCATTTTATCACTCCCTTACATATATATACAATATATTATAACATTAATAATTTAAATAATTAAATAATTAATGTACATTTTTTCACTATAATTGTTATAAAGTTCACATCTAATTGTAAACTATATATTATATAATTAAATCAGATAAAAATAGTCGAATTTAAGGAGGTGAAATTATGGCATTTATGAATTTTAGAATTACTTCAGAAAGTGAAACTCCAACAAAAACAATAGTTAAAGCTCGAGACTTTGAAATGATTATAGACGAACCAGAAAGTCTTGGTGGGAAAGATGAAGGTGCAAACCCTGTAGAATATCTTTTAGCTGCTCTGGCTGGATGTTTAAATGTAGTTGGTCATCTTATCGCAAAAGAAATGGACTTTGAAATCAAAAAAATGATAATCAATATTGATGGGGATTTAAACCCTGCAAAATTTTTAGGGCAAGAATCAAATGATAGAACTGGCTATGTTGGAATTAATGTTTCATTGAATTTAGAAACAAATGCTGACGAAAAAACACTAAAAGAATGGTTAAAAAAAGTTAAGGAAAGATGCCCTGTTTCTGATAATCTTTCAAATCCTACTCCCATTAAATTTAATATCAATACATTTTAACCAAAAAATAAGGGATAAAAGCTTTAACGCTTTTATCCCTTATTTCTATTTAACTCAAAAAATATTTATTTATCAAAAACATATTTATAAACTCTCAAAAAATTTTCTCCTAAAATTAATTTTATCTCATTATTATTATATCCATGCTTTATTAATGCTTCAACAAATAAATCTAATTCATGATGTCCATTTAAAGAGTCTTTATGAAAACTTCTAAACATATCACAAAAATCAAATCCAATACCTACATATTCAACACCTACCAAATTAGAGATATAATCAACATGTTTAACTAATCCTTCTGCATTATTCTCTTCATCATTAACGGAAACAAAAGAACCATTTCCGTTTATACCTATAACTCCACCTGTTTCTGCAATTGCTTTTATTTGATCATCTGCTAAATTTCTCATAGAAGGGTACATACTTCTAACATTTGAATGAGATGCTATAATTGGTTTTGTAGAGAATTTAATTACATCCCAAAATCCTTCATCATTTAAATGACTAACATCAACTATCATCTTTAATTTTTCTAATTCTTTTAATACTTTAACTCCAAAATCTGTTAAACCACCTTTTTTCCCCTCTAATCTTTCATTAAAAAAACATCCATCTGCCACATAATTTCTTCTACTCCAAACCAATCCTGCAAATCTTACTCCTAATTCATAAAATACCCTTAAAAGATATATATCATTTCCTATTGGTTCCAAACCTTCAAAAGATAACATTATTCCTAAAATATCTTTTTCTACTGCATATTCAATATCTTTCACATTTTTGCATAACATTATTTTTCCTTCTGATTCCTCTATTTCATGGTATAAAGAACTAATTTGGTCAAGTGCATTTCTCAATGCCATTTCAGGAATATATATATCCTCAATAAACAATGAAGATACAATAATATCAAATCCACCTTTTTTAAATTTTTCATAATGTTCAGTAAGTATAACTCTTTTATTACCTCTTCTTCTTTTTTCATATACATCAACTAGCAAATCAAAATGACCATCAATTATAACATTATTTTTTAATATATCCATTTTACTACCCCACTTTCAATATTTTCTATTATATTCTATTCCACTATTATTATACCTTATTTGCAAAAATAAAACACTTTAATTCCGATAAAAATAGTCGTAATATTAATATAAATTATATGAAAAGTATTTTTGTTAAAATAAAATTGACAGATATATTTTATTATTTCAAAAGGGAGAGGGTATATATGAAAATAGCTTTTTTTAGTACAAAAAAATATGATATGGATTTTTTTAATCATGCAAACAAAAAGTATAATTTTGATATTAAATACTTTGAATCAAAATTAAATGAAAAAACTGCTATATTAGCAAAAGGTTTTGATGTTGTATGTGTTTTCGTTAACGACAATGTCAATAAAAGCGTAATAAAAATCCTCAAAGAAAATGGTGTTAAATTACTTGCATTAAGATCTGCTGGATTCAACAATGTTGACATAGAAGCTGCAAAAAAAGTTGGTTTAAAAATTGTCCACGTTCCTAAATATTCTCCCTATGCCGTTGCAGAACATACTATAGCTTTAATTCTTTCATTAAACAGAAAAATACATAAAGCTTATTTTAGAGTAAAGGAAAATAATTTTTCTCTTGATGGTTTATTAGGTTTTGATCTACACGGAAAAAATGTAGGGATAATTGGCACAGGAAAAATTGGAAGAATAACGGCAAATATATTAAAAGGATTTGGAATGAATGTTTTAGGATATGACAAATATCCTAACAAAGAATTTGTTGGAGAGTATGTTGACTTAGAATCTTTATTTAAAACTTCAGATATTATATCCTTGCATTGCCCATTAAATAAAGATACTTACCATATCATAAATGAAAATACAATTAATTTAATGAAAAAGGGTGTAATGATAATAAATACAAGCAGAGGTGGATTGATTGATACAAAAGCTGTTATAAAAGGATTAAAAACAAAAAAAATAGGATATCTAGGACTAGACGTTTATGAGGAAGAAGAAAATTTATTCTTTGAAGATTTATCAGAAAAAATTATAGATGATGAAATCTTCTTAAGATTAACTACTTTTCCAAATGTATTAATAACAGGACATCAAGGCTTTTTCACCTCTGAAGCTCTAACAAATATTGCCGAAACAACATTAGAAAACATTAATAACTTTAAAAATGGAACACTAAATCAAAATATCGTAGTTTAAAAAGGGAGTTAAACCTCCCTTTTTCTTATATCATATTCACTTTTTTGATGTTTATCACTTAAACTAGAAATATCGCCATAATAACCCAAAACAATTAAAGTAATTAAAACAAATTCATTTCCAATGCCCAAAGCTTCTTTAACTTTTATGGGCTCAAACCCTGCTATTGGATGAGCAATTAAACCAAATTGAGTTGCTTGAGATAATAAATTACCTACTGCTAATCCTGTATCAAAAAGAAAATAGTCTCTATTATCAGATAAAATACAATCATCTTCTTTTTTTGCATAAACTGCTATTATTACTGGAGATTTTTTTACCCAATAATTTCCACCTGGTAAAGCCTCTTTTATCTTTTCTAAAAGTTTTCCCTCTGAAATTACCCTAAAATTCCAAGGTTGTTTATTTGCACATGATGGAGCCAATTTAGCTGAATATACTAAAAGATCTAAAATATTTTTATCAATCTTTTTCTCAGATATTGCTCTATAGGCTTTTCGATATTTTATAACTTCAGAAATATCAAAAAGAGAATTTAAATATTCTTCTAATTCGGTATAGAATGTTTTTAAGCAATAAAATTTTTTTCTTGAATTGCCAAATGGATCAATTATCTCAGCAATGTATTCCTTTTTCTCTTCAGATTTTTCTATTTCTAATGAAATAGGGAGTTTTATATCTATATAATCAAAAAAATGCTTATCAGCACTATGCTTAATAGTGATCTCATAATCATCTTTTACTTTAATATTTTCATATAATTTTAATTTAAACTTACTCATAATATCACCTCATATTCTCTAAAGCTGTTAATGCTCCTTTTTTTGTACAAACCAATGCTCCAATTCCATTAGCAAATCTTGCAATCTTAAAATAATCTTTTTCTCCTTTTGATAATTTATATAAAAAAGCTCCCACAAAGGCATCTCCTGCACCTGTAGAATCAATTGCATTTACTTTAATACTATCTATTTTTCTAATCTCATTACCATCACTTATAATTGAACCTTCTTTCCCCAATGTCACTGCTACTATTTTCGCTCCAATTTTATGAACATATTTAATAGATTCTTCTATATTATCTTTATTTGAAAATAATTTCAATTCTTCTTCGCTAAATTTTACAAAGTGAGAATATTTAATTATTTTCTTGCTTAAAGATATTAATTTTTCTGTTTTTTCCCATAAATCCTTTCTGTAATTCATATCAAAAGATATAAATTTTTTATTCTCAACTGCAAATTCAAAAATATTTATATAGTTTTTTTCTAATTCATTACCTAAAAAAGCTGTTGCCGAGCCAAAATGAAAAATATCATATTCTTTTAAAACTTCAATACTTGGCATTTCCAAATTTGAATCTGCACCTCTAAAAAATACAAAATCTCTTTCTCCATCATCCATTAAAGAAACAAAAGCCAAAGTGGTATTTAAATCATTATCAAATGTTATTAAAGAAGTATCTACATTATATTTCTTCATTTCATTTACTAAAAAACTACCAAAAGGGTCATTGCCCACATTTCCTAAAATTGAACTTTTCCCTCCTAAAATAGAGACAACAGCTGCAACATTACCTGGAGCACCTCCGGCCTTTTTTTCAAAATTTTTCCCTTCAACGATATTTTTATTTTTATCTAGACATATAAAATCTATAAGCAATTCTCCAATAGTTAAAACCTTTTTCATATTTATTCCTCACAAATTAAATTAATATTCTATTATCATTTTATCATATTTATTTTATTAAATTTCATTTTAAAAAAATTTTTAATTGATATTCTAATAGAATTAGATCATCTTAATTTATTTCTTCTTTAAAATTATATAAATTGAATCTTCATCAGATTCTTCAGAATAATAATTTATTTCAATAATATTAAAATATTTTTGGAAAATATTTATTAATTCATCTTTTTCATAATATACAAATCGCAATCCTTCATATACTTCTTCTGTGTTGCCTCTCCAAAAAGTATGAAATAAAATTCCTTCATCATTAAGAACCTCATATTGTCTAACTAGTGACTGATTATGTTCTTCCTTTGTTAAATGTTGTAATACTTTATTTGAATATATACAATCAAATTTTTTATCTGTATTTATAGTTACTGCATCTAATAAAAATAGTTCTATATCTTTATTTTTTTCCTTATACACATCTAAAAATACTTGTGAATTATCTGAACCAACAACTTTATAGTAATTTTTAAGTATATTCAAATCATTTCCTGGACCCATTCCTAGTTCTAGAACAGTAGAATCTTTTTTTAAGTGTTTTTTTAAAATATTAATAAGTTCTTTTGCTCCATTGTCTTTACACATTTCAATATATTCTCTAACCTTTTGTTTATCGTTATAGTAATTCATAATAACCTCCAAAATCATCATATCGATTATTGTTAATTAATAACATTTTTATATTTATAAAAACAAGTACATTCCAATATGGATGATTGAACTACCGCGACTAAAGTAAAGAGCTTCCCGGTCAATACAACTAATGTTGCAAGATTACAATGTTTTTGAAAATAATCGCTGCTGTTCTTCGCTAGATATAATCGAAATTTATATGTTTTTAGTTTAATTATTTTTTACATCTATTCTATAACAATTGTTTAAAATAAAATAATTTCTTTTATTACCCAACTCCTAAAGATTTAAATACTGCATCAATTGGATCATTATAAAATATCATTTGAATTTTCGTAACTAATTCTGTTGGAACCGTTGCTAAATCTGCTGCTGAAGATGCAGGAATTAATATTCTTTTTGCTCCTGCGTCAACTGATACTTGAATAACATCTGCAAGATTATCAAGTTTATTAATGGTTCCACCAACAGTCATAGTACCAGTGATAACTAAACTTTCTAAAACAGATTTTTCTAAAACAGAAGAAAATAAACCTATTAATTCAGCCAGAGATAAATCCCCTGTCATGCCTATTCCCTGCAAATCAATAACTTGCATAAGAAAATCAAATTTTTTTGTGTTTATTGATGCAGAAACTCTTTTAGAATTTGATATAAAATAATTAAATGCTATATCAAGAGCCTCTTTTGCATCTCTTAAACTTCCAAAACCAGATTTTGAAAATTTCCCTGTTCCCGAATTAACTTTATTTTCAAGTCTATATACTCCTAACATTCCTGAAATACTTCGAGCTACAAGATATATATTTCCCGGTTTCTCTTTACCTTCAGGTATCAACTTTCCGCCACCCATTTCCGGCACTGAAATAAAATATTCTTCATTATTATCTCTATCTCTATAAGAAAAATGCACATCATAAAATTCCATTCCACCAATTTTTTTCAACTGTTCTTTTACTCTTCTTCTTCCTATTAACGCATATTCGAGAGTTTCTTTTATATCCTCTTTTGTGAATTCACCATTAGGATAAATTAACTTAACTAATCCAGAGACTGTTTTTCTAACAGCAATAACATCTCTTTGATTTAAATCCTTGCCAAAAATAAAATACTTATCAATAGCATCAGAAAATGTTCTTTTCCTCATTTCTCTAAAAAACTCTGCAAGATAATCAACAATAAAGCCATATCTATCTGTAAAAAACTCCGGTCTCATTTTAGGTATTTCCCAACCTGGAATATAAAAATGCATTCTATCAAAAAATGCCGAATCATTTGACATTTCAGGAGGAAATGGTGAAAAAAGATGAGAAGTTTTCAATACGGTTTCTATACTTTGATTGATATTTCCAACAAAAACCATCGACGCAGAAGCTTGTTTTTCTTCTTTCCCACGTGCAAACGAGCCTGAAGCCATATAATCTTTCATAATTTGTATTCCATCTTTATCTTTAAACCTTATTCCAGCAACTTCATCAAAAGCAACAACATCCCACATACCAACAAGACCTATTCTTCTTGAAGACATATTATAAAATAAATTTGCAACAGTAGTTTGACCACCAGAAATTAAAATGCTATTTGGAGATATTTCTTTATAAACATATGATTTCCCTGTACCTCTCGGACCTAATTCGCAAATATTATAGTTATTTTCAACAAATGGTATTAATCGAGATAACAAATGCCACTTTACATTATATTCAAAATTATCTGGTTCCAATCCAACAGAACGCAATAAAATATCTATCCATTCATCTTTTGAAAAATTTTTCCTACCTTCAAATATTTCTTTAATATCCAAATGTGGCATTTGGATTGGTTTTAATGAAGAAATAAGAAATGGACTTATATCTTTTCTTTCGTCATAAAAATATTCCATATCTAGAATTGCCCATATTCCACCAGCAAGAAGCTTATCATATTTTTTTATATATTCCGCGGAAATTAAAACTTCTTTTATACCGAGGTTTGAAAACTGAGCTTCATATATATCCTTTTTTTCATTTAATTTCACAGTAATTTTATCTATTATTTTATAACTTCCTAATTCTTTGATTTTTGACTTTACTTTTTCTGCTTCATCTGGTCGAACAAAATTCTCAGCAAGAATTTTTTTAACCTTTTTTATCCCATCTTCTATTGCTTCTTCATCATCTGTTGCACAATACATACCAAGTAAATATTCAAGCACATATATTGGAACATTTGCCCCCTGTTTTATTAATTTAGGCAAATCTTTTCTTACAACTCTTCCTGAAAAATATTTATTAATCTTCACATCCAGATCCATCTCATTTATTTCCATATTTATTACCCCCGTTAAAATTCATCTGGAAAAGCTATATCAATTTCATAATTGTATGTTCTTTTTATTTTTTTATTTTTATCCTCTATTATCAACACTCCATTAATTCTTCTGCTTATGCCACTTTTTAAAGTTATTTTCTTTGAAATAATCCTTTTGCTATTATCTAAATCATCCAAATCAGCATTAATTTCAACTATTTCTGAAATAATATTTCCTTCATTATCTTCAAAATATACTTTATAAACAGATGGCAAAAATTTATTTGAAACTGAATTTTTTTGAAAAAAATTTAATATATATGTATTATTAGTTACTTTCCTTTCATGATTTAATAATTCAATTTCGACATATTTAGCTTTTTCATCCTTTCTTGAAGCTGAATATTTTATTAAAGGAATTATAACTTCCTGGGGGGTTGCTCCACCATGAACATATTTAAAACCGCTTCCCTGAATCTTAAATCTTAAATTTCTTATTGGTATATAAACCCCAAAATTTGGATTATTTATATATGAAAGCGAAAATTTATGAATATATTCTGCTTTTACATTTTCATCAGATAAAATAAATCTTTTGTTTAATATTATCTGATTGATATCTAATTTTTCTAATTTATCTAATTTACTGAGATTAGAAAATTGGTATATAAAACCATGATCTGCAGTGATAATAATATTAGAAATGCTCAAATTATTTTTAAGATCCTTTACAAGGTTATATAATTCATCAATTGCTTTTTCACAAGCATTAAATACATCATCTTCACTTTTCGCATAATCTCCTACTTCATCAACAGTATTATGATAAATTAAAATCTTTTTTTTATCTTTAGTAATTTCTCTTTTTTCTTTTTGAGATAGTGTTTTATAATCTTTATATCTAAAAATTTTTATTTGTTTATTACTTTCAAGTAATTTTGTTTTATCTTCAAATGAAGAAATCCTTTTGCCCTTTACAGTTATTGAACCATCATCTTTTATTTTTATTTCATTTTTAATTCCAACTCCATTTACATTCGGCATTAAAGCTGCCATACCTAAAGAAGTTATTGAAGGTATAACACTTAACATTGCTTCTATTTTTACACTACCTGGTAATTCTTTTAATTTTTTACCTAATTCAACTCCGATTTCATACCTTAAGGCATCAGAAAATATTACCGCGGTCTTTTTTTCATTGGAAATATGTTTAGAAAATAAATCTTGTTGTTTTTCTATACCACTTATATTCCAATTTTCATTTAATTTTGATAAATGTTTATCCCACATTTCATTTAAATTTTCAGTAAACTTATTATATACATTTTCAACTTTTTCAATGAATTTATTTAAATGTGAATTTGGTTTAGAATTAAAGTTTAAATAAAATTTTCGGTAATAAAAATCCATTTCATAATAAATCTTTTTATATTTTTCAAAACCTTCTTTAATATTATCGAAAAAAATCTCCGTTTTTTTCTCAAATTGAAGCATTTTTAAATAATAATATAATCCTTCATATGTTTCCAAAAAGTCGTTATACCAAAATTTTTCTTTTCTTGTTTTTATAATATTAAGAAATTTTTCAAAATCAAAATATCCGGAATCAATAGAGCCAAATATTTCATTTATAATTATTTCATCGAAAAATCTAAATGTTTCTGCATTTTTAATCTCATCAAATGAACAATTAATTTTTCTAAAATATTTATCCAGGTTAAGTTCATTTTGAATTTTTGATGAAAGCTCTTTATACATCTCTCTATCTTCAGAATTTCTCCAATGATTTAAAAAAACAATAATATTATTTATTTTTTTATTGGAAATATGTAATTCATATTCATTTAAAAGTTCTGGATTTATTTGTTTACTTAAATCTGTAATAAATAAATAATACAAAAATAGTTTTAAATCTTTTTCACCAGTATACCCGAAATGTTCCTTCAATATATTCCAGAAATCATCTTTATTAACAAATTTCAAGATATCTTCTAACAATTTATTTTCATCATTCAATTCTTCAAATAAAATCTTTCTTATTGCTTTCTCAAGATCAATAACTTTTAATTTTGTTAATACACTTATCATACCTATAGTAAGTTCGAATTCAGAAGAATATTCTTCTTTTAGGGACGTTAAATTTGAAATTCTGTTTTTGTTTTTAAAAAACTTCTCATTTCTCCCTACAAAGCTTTTTAAATTTGAGCTTAAATTTAGTTCATTCATTATCAAACGAATTTTATCTGCATAAAATATTTCTGAATATAAAAATATATCAAGTAACCAATTTTCTTTTGAATGTAAATCAAAATCATTTACATAAATCAAAAAATTTTCTTCAGGTTTTTCAATTTCAACTAAATATTTTATCGTAAAAAAATTATTTTGATTTAAAACTATTTTATTAATATTCTCAATTTCTATAGTTTCAAACTCTTCTTTAAAACTATTTTTTTTATCTATCCAGAAGACTATTTTTCTATTTTCATAGTAATTTTTATTAGAAAATTTTTCTTCTAATAAATTTTTTATATTCATATTTTGCTACTCCTTTATTTTATTTTTTCAAGAATATTTTCGAATAGCTTGTAATTTTCTTCAACACCATTATCAAGATCTATTTTTATTTTTTTATCAGCATAATGTTGGATTTTAGTATCATATTCTTTTATTTCATCTATATAATCTGATAATTTTTTATGCAATCTTTCATATTTTTTCTTATTGCTTCTACTCAGTTCTACAGGATTTTCTAAATATTTTGATATAGTCCTAAAATTAGATTCGTATATATTCTGTATCTTAAATAAATAGTCTGTTCTAATTCTTGAAATTGTATTTTCATCGTACCTATGCATATATATTAAAACTTTAAATGCTCCTTTTTTCCCGGAAGTAAACATCCAATAAATAGGTTTTTTCTTATAAATTTTTGTATGATCTTTATAAAAATCCTTAATAAAATATTTTCTAAGTGTTTCTTTTGGATCAATAGATTTTTCATTTAGCGTTTTTGCTATAAACTCCAAATTTTCTTTTAGATTTTCTTTTCCGAAAGTATATTCAACAAAACTAACAAATTTCGTTACTATATCATCATTAAAACCATAATCATCATCGAGAATTGGCAAAATCCCATCTTCATCTGGTTTATAATCCGGGTAATCATCCATATTAAATTTTCCACCAGCAAAAATTAATCCTTCTTTATCTGGAGAATATCTTCCAAACATGCAACCCACGGCATATGAAATAAATGATTTTACATCTCTTAATCTTTCTGCTTTCCTAATAGTAATATCCTCATCTTTAACTTCATAAGATATTTCATCAGCAAGATCATATATATCTAAAAATATTTTATTTAATTCTTCTTCATTTTGTTTAAGTTTATAAAATCTTTCTTCTGCATATTTTTCCCAATTATAATAAGCGTTTTCTATTTTTCCACTTTCATCTTTAAATTTTAAAAAAGGATGTGTTTTAAAATTCCATGATGTTTCAAAATCATCCCAATCTTCTTTTGAAATTTTTATGTTTTCATACACTAACGTATTAATTTTTTTTAATACTATCATATTATCATTATCAAAAACAGGTATTTTAGATATAGAACCAGGGCTAAAATGAATAGTAGGTGCTAATATTTTTAGAATTATATGCGATATTTTTGAATTCAATAAACCTAAAACATAATTTATCCTATATGAACTTGAAAAAATCATGGGTCCTGTACTATCAAATATAAATCCATATGGAGAATATCTGAAACTCGATTTAGATGAAGAAACATACGACCACGTAATTCCTTCTTTGAGATAAAATTTCATATTTCGAAGTGCTGACCTTAATTTTCCTTCGGAATCTCTAAAATTTCTAATTTCATAACCATCATTTCCCCAATTTACTACATATTCTTGATTTCCATACCACTTTCTATAGTTTCCACCCTTATTATATGGAAACCATTTTAAACCAGATTTTTTTGCTTCTTCCCTTGAACTAAATCCAAATCCAATATTATTTATATCAACTTCATGCCATAATCTTAAAAATCTTTTATTATCACCTGTAGATAATCCTACCCTAGGATTTGCAATTTCACCTAACATCTTTCCTTTTTCAAATGATTTCACTATTTTATCACTAATCCAATAAGCAATAGGCAATCCTGGAATTTTTTTGAAATTGATTTGTTTAAATGAATATACTATTTTAAATAAATTTCCATTTTCTTTAATCTCTTTTTTTACTTCTTTGTAAGAATCAAAGTCAAATCTAAAATTTATTTTTTTATTAGACTTTTTATATATTATAGATAAAATTTCAGATCTGATTTTCTGAGACATTTTATTAAATAATCTAAAATATTTCCCCATATAACTTTTTAACTTATTTTTTCTAACAACAAAAGATGATGTTCCAAATTCTATTCCTATAGCTCCGTAACCAAGATGAACTAATGAATAAATAGTATAATTTTCAATTATTTTTTCCCTAAATTTTTCATAGGATGAAAGAAACATCCATGATTGCATCGTTATCATAGCGTTAAATCCATTCTCTTTTAAAAACTTAAAGTTTCTTTCAATAAAGACAGCAAATAAATCGGATTTTGAATCTGGATAATTTTTTTCAAGATATTTTTTCAGGTTTTTGTGTATATATTTATTTCCCATATACGGTGGATTCGTTATTACAACATCATATTTTTGTTTTAGAATATCTGCGATTTTTATTATTTCAGAAATTATACCCTTTAATTTATTGACACTATCTTTTTTTAGTAAATTATATTTATATTTGTTTTCTAAATTAACTAAATGATCTAATATAAAAGAATAATCAATATTTTCTATTTCTATTAAAGAACCGTACAGTTTTGCATCTTTAAATTTTTCTAATAAATTAATTGTAATCTCTTTTTCTTCTTTTGACATATTTTCTGTTAATAATCCAATATCGCTTTCAACAATTTCATTGCTTTCAACAATTTCTGAGATGTTTATTTCAAAATTTTGTCTAAAAAATCTTCTATTTTTACTTCTTGCCTTCATCACTAAAGAAAAATATGCCAATTGTGCAGCACGTTTATCTATATCAAGACCAAAAAGATTATTTTTCAATATCAATCTTGGAATTTCTGTTTCTAATTCTCCTGTTTCTTTATATATATCATATAATATATCAAATGCATATGTTAAAATATGCCCAGATCCACAACAAGGGTCTATAACCTTGATTTCTTCAGGCTTAACGTTTTTGTATCTTATTTTCTCAAGTTCTTGTTTAACTTCTTCTCTTTGTTCTGGTTCTTCGAGAAAATATTCCCATTTTTCTTTCAGACTTGTTTCAGGATTAACTTCTACCCATAATTTCCCAAGAGAATTTTCTGTCATATATTTTACAATCCAATCTGGAGTAAATAACTGTGTAACAAAGGGTATTTCTTCTTTTTTATAAGCTTTTTTCTTTGACATTGCTTCATCTTTTTTTTCTGAAATATAGAATTGATAAAGCCACCCTATTATTTCAACATCTTTCCAATCTTCATCTGGAATATTTTCAGACATTTTTACCAAAAGTGAACCTTTTCCAAATAAATTGTCTGGAAATAACAATTCTGTATAATCATTTATTTTTTCAAACATAAATGGCATATATTTATGAAGTTTATTACACAGTTTTACTATAATTTTTTTAAATAATTCATTTCTTTTATTGAAGTCTCCTGCTAAAATTTTTATTTCATCTCTATTAAAATCAAGGTAATCAGAAATTTCAAATGGATTTTTTATTATTACCGGTTCAATATCATTTTCAAGCGAAAGAATTTTTATATCTAAAGGCAAGAAATTAGGAAAATATTTATTATTTTCCATAAATTTAATTGCTATAAGTCTATTAAACCATGTATAGGCTATTTCTTCAATAACATTTTCATATCCATCTGAATTCATTTTTTCAATTATTCTATTTCTTGCATTAATTTCTTCATCATCTAATGGGAATCCATTAATTATTTTTTTCTTTTTTTCTTCAGGATTTTTTATAGAATCTTTTGTTAATTCATAAAATTTAGCTTTAAGTTTAACCTTTTCTATCAACTCTTTTCGCGCGTTAATAGCAAAAGTTTTTATAGTTTTTTTATCCATATCCATCCCCCATTAATCTATTATTTTTAATATTTTTCCATTTTTTATTTCTGATAAAAGATTTTGTTTTAAATTTTCGATAAACTTTTCTAAATCATCTTCATTTTTAATTTCTTTAATCTCTATATATTTAACTATTTTAATTGGTATTTCTACATTTTCTGCTATAACAGGAGGGTTATCTTTTATTACTGGATAAATTCTTTTGCTTTTTTCTTCTTTAATTTTATCTTTTAATTCTTCAATAGTATTTAACCATGTATGGTGATTTGCTTTCAAAATAACTATATTATTTTCATTTTCAATAGTATTTAATATTTTTAATTTGGTTGAGTTTATTTCATTTTTTAAACTTTCTGAAAGCAATGAATCAAAATAATTTTCAAATTCTATCTTGAATTCTTCTTTTAATTTGGAAAGTTGCTCTTTTTCATAATTTTCAATTTTTTGAATTAACTCTGGTATATTTTTCATTTTTGTATATGGCTCTGAACTATTTATAATATTTTTTATCTCTGTTATTTCTTTCTCAACAGGATCATAATTAATAGAATTTTTTCTGGAATCTAATTCCTTCAAATATTCTCTTCCTTTAATAAATAGTTCTTTTTGTTTGCTTCCATCTTTTAAAAATAGTTTTATTTTTTCATATTCATCTTTCCAATCATTAATTTCATTTTCTAAATCAAGGAAAGTCTTAAATAGCATTTTATAGTTTGAATCAAGAGAAACTTTTTTTAATATTTTTAATCCTTCATTTATTATTTCAACACCTGGAAAATTATTATTTTCACACTCTTTTAAATAATCTCTCAAAATATTAATTTCATCTTTTATTTTTGTTTTTAAAACTTCTGCAATTTCATCTGTATCATCTTTTTCAAGAGATTCATCAAATAATTCTAAATAAAGTTTTTTTACATTTTGCAACGTTTTTGAATCTATTTTTTCTTTTTTTCTAACTTCAATTTTTTCATTATATCGATTTAACAACTTTTCCAGAAAGTCGCTATTTTTGTGTGTAAACTTTTCCCTATTATATTTAAATTCAATCTCTTTATTTTGATATAACTTAATTAAACAATAAACAATATCTTCTTTTCGCCATCCAAAAGGTATTTTAGAGAAATATTCTATTATATCTTTTACTGTACTATTTTCACTTAAATAATATTGTATGTAATTCGTTACTTCTTTTATTGCTTTTGGATTATTAGAATTATCTATTCCATCTAAATCAATTTTTAAATTCTTAAGTTCTGCATTTAAATGTTTTTCTGTATAAGATTGTTCTATGTAATTCATTCGTGGATAATTCATTTCAATTAAATTTTTTAGAGCGTTTTCAATAATACTATTAGTGGAATCACCAGAAACATCTATTTTTTCTCCATTAATATAAAACTCTGAATTTTTTATTATTTCTTTTAATAATGATTGTAATCTTTTTTCTTTAGCAGGTATTTCATCTTTCTTTGCTTCAATGGCGCGTTTTAAGGTTTTGGAAAGGTCATCATGTACTTTGTTCTTAACATATTCGGCCAATTTTAAATAAGTTTTTATTTCTTCAATAAATTTTTCATCTTCTATTAATTTTAAATAAAGGGTATTTTGATTTTTCATTGATGATAATTTTATATCTTCATCATAAAGTTCATTATCAGAGGTTATAATTTCTATAAAAAGTTCTGAATTAGGGTACTTCACTAAATTTCCATTTATTTTTATACTATATGAAAAATCATTTATTTTGTTATATCTTATTTTTTGTGAGATGCTATTTTGATCAAAAATCAATTCAATAATTTTTTTATCTACATCTAAAGAATTTAATTCCATTTTTTTAATTTCTCTATTTATTTCCTGTTCTTCATCTGTTAAAAAATAATATTTATCTATATTCTTTTCTATTAAATTTTGACTTTCAAGGCTATTTAATGATTGTTGTATTTTATTCTTTAACTCAATTTTATCCTGATCTATATTATTAATCATTAATGTTGTAAGATTTTCGATTGTTGGTGGCATTTCTTTTGAAAGGTATTTTAACATAAATAAAAGTTTTAATACTCTGATATCAAAATCATTTAAATAATTATTCTCTATGGCATTTTCAAATACTCTTCTTATGGTAGAAGCAAGAAAATTTTCTATTGAGTCATAAAACATATCAAAAGGTATTAAAATCCCTTCTTCTTTATCTATATATAATAACATAGCTTCCTGAAAAGCTGATAACATAGATCTTTCACCTTCTGAAAGATGTTTTCCAGAACTCCCGTGAATTCTAACCTGTTCAAAAACTTTCTGAAGCAATTTAGTTTGATATGGTATAAATGGATATAGATTTACAAACTCTTCTTGACTTGAATAACCCTTAAATATATTGATGCTATTTTTGAAATTGATGGCATTTTTTAAAGGTATATTTTTTTCTTCATATAAGACTTTTAACATATCTTCAGCAACAGAATTTTTTTCAAGCAAACGTTTTTGAATAACTTCAGATACAGATACGGAAGATAAATTTAGTCTTGTTTTAAATCTTGCTTGTATTTTTGAAAAGTCTTTTTCTCTTACTTTTGTTATAGAATCAATATCTTCTTGTGAAGTAACTATTATCCAAGCTTTTCCTCTACAATGATTAGCAAGTTCTTCTGAAAGGGTTTGAAGATTTAATATTAAATTATTATTATCACCTATGTATTGTCCAACTTCATCAACAAGAAAAATGATATGAAAGTTATCTCCCTTTTTTTCAATATAATCTTTCACTTCTTCTGCAAAATTTTTAATAGAAGTATCATTACCAAGACTTTTAAAATCAAATAATTTTTTATCTTCTTCTGTCATATTCATAATTTCCGCAACTATTTCTTTTATTTGGCTTTTTTTAAATGGAAATTTTCTTCTTCCATCTTTTTCCCATACTTCATTAAATTTTTCGTGATATTTATTCTTAAATTCTTCCAATTTTCCAAATTGATATAAATATTTTTCAAGATTTGTAATTTCATCATTTTCACCATATAATCCCATATTTTTATAAAACATCTTTCTGAATACTTTTACAATTGCATCTTTATCTGATTTTGCATCAGCAGAGCTTTCAGCATCAATATTAAATAATATTGTTTCTGTTTTTATTAACGAGGCTCGTTCTATATCCGCAAGTAAGATTGCATCCTCTATTTTTTCTTTAAAGAATTCTATAGCTTTTTTTCCCTTAACTTCCTTATTTGAAAGTAAATATGATAATATTTTTAAAAAATGTGATTTACCTGATCCAAAAAAGCCTGATATCCATACACCTATCTCATCAGTTTCATTCTCTAAACTTTCGTTATAAATGTTATAAAAGTTCCTTAAATGTGTCCTTATTTCTCGTGTTACAACATATTCATCAAGTTCCTGGTATATAATGTCCTCACTTTCCTGACCAGCTTTAATTACACCTTTAATATATCTTGTAATATCTTTTTTAAACATATTTTTCAATTTCAATTTCTCCATCCCCTTTATTTAATTTATTAATGGAAATGCTCTATAATAATTATCATCTTTTAATTTATTAAATAAATCTAATTTTTGCCCATCATATTTTCCTGGATAAAATAAGATTAGAGGATTATCTTCGATTACACTATGCAATTTATTTAAAATCGTGTGTGATCTAACAAAAGGATATATTTGCCCTACACCTGTTATTAATATGATTTCAACTTCTTTAGATTCTTCTGCAATTTTGTCAATAAATGCATCTGGAGGAGCAAAAGTTTTTATGGCATTTAAAACTTCATCACTTCCTTCATTTTTTTCCATATTTATTACCTCTTCTAATAAATTTTCCTTTTCTAACATTTCTATAAGCATATGGTATAAATTAAATTCTTTAATTTTTTTCGATTTTATGTTTTTAATTACCTTATATAAATGATATCTAACTATCATTTCATGTTTTGGATCATAATCAAAAATGTAAAAACTAATCTCATTTCCCAATCCTTTATTTTTATAAAAATCTTTATCTTCGATAATTTTTTTGATTTTATTTAATTGTTCTTCTATTTTCATTTAGACGTCACTCCCATATTCTCAAGAAAAACTTCCTCATTTTTTGAAATAATATATTTTTTGAAAGATTCATCTATTAAAATATATTGTATTTCCATAGATTTTTTATCTTTGAGTATTCCTGAATCATAAAGAATTTTTTTTATTTCTGTTTTTGTTCTTCTTAGTGTTTTTTCACTCCAATTTGATATTTCTGGTATTTGAATTTTCTTTTCTTCAAAAAAATTATTTATTTCAAAATCATTTAATTTAAAAATTTTGTATAAATATTTCTCTCTCATTACTTCAAACATAAAGTCAAACATAAGTTTATTTGATTTCATTATTAAATATAGATTAATTGCTCTTTTAGTATCATAAGGAGCAGAAATGAAAATTTGAGCAAGTTCTTTATCTAAATAATTTAATCTTTTTTTCAATGCGGTAAATACTCTTTTTGTCGATGATTCAGAATTATATTGAAAAATATTTTCTTCAAAAACTTTCTTTTTTATTTCATTCATTGAAAAATTCTGATTTAATAATTCAATCATGATTTTTACTTCTCTTAATAAGGACCTATCCCCGCTTAATGTTGTATATTTCATTTTAACACCTCATTTTTTATTTTAGATATAATTTTAAACATTATAATATTTTCTCCTCCTTATTAACTTAAAATTAATATATCACTTGATATATTAATTAAAAAAACAAAAGAGACCCTCTATTAATAGGCCTCTTTTATAATTATATTTATTTTTTTATTTTTATTATTTAACATAATATCCCCATCCCGAAATATTTTTCTATTTTTATTATAACAAATTATTTTAGAATTGTCAAATTTTTATTACAAATATTTTTTATTTAATTTAATAACTTTTCCAACGTTCTTCGTCTGTAATATTTTCAGGAAATTTATCAGGCAATGTGAAATATCCTATTATTGCAAATATTTTTGATACGAAAATTAATATAAATCCTACAAGCACTATTGATAAAATTAATCCCCATTTTAAAAATTTGGCTGCTTTATCAAAATTATCATTTCCAAAATAATCTCTTATTAAATTGTAGGCTTTTATTTGAAAAATTGCTGGAAAAATCATTAATACTATTGTTATTAAAAATAGTATTGGATATGAAGCCATAGCTTCTCCTAGTGACTCCATTCCATCAAAATAAAAGTTTGAAGTTGTTGAATACATAAAACCTCTTATTGCACTTAAGAAAAACAAAACAAAAATTACGTAAAATAATACTAATGGCCATAACATAAAATTGAATATTCTTTTATCTTTTGTTGCCAGACTTATTTTGTATACCCCAATTAATTCCATTATTATGCCAATAATAGCAAATTGACCTGTTATTCCTAATATTGCACCAACACCTGCCAAAATTTTTGCATTTTTTATTTCCATTTTCCCATCCCCTTTCTTGAAAAAATTAACATAATAATTATATATTTTTTATATATATAATAAATAATAACATCTATAATTTTATCATATTTTGTTCTTAATTTCAATATATGTGAAAAAAATAATTATAATTAAAAAAACCAGAGGTTTTTTCCCTCTGGTTTTTAGTATA
>NZ_BAAHYY010000036.1:0-21844 GCF_054657315.1 Marinitoga arctica
TTTAGCATTACTAATATAGTTATATTACAAAAAATTAACCATATTATTATATCTTTGGTGAATTAATCATGTAAATTTTTCTAATTTTAGAAATATAAAATTCATGGCAAATTTACCATGATTTTGTTTACTTTTTTTTTTTTTTTTTGATAAAATGATAAGTAAATTATCAATATATAAAACTTAAGGTGAAAGAATGAAAAAGATTTTTACCTCATCTATGATTTTATTAACAATATTTCTGATTATTCCAAATATGGAATAAAGATATATTATTTAATATTTATAATAACAATAATAATATTAGTCAACAATAGCGCACTATTGAAAAAACAAAGAAAAAAATGATGGGAGGATGGAGAATGAAAAAGGTAGTGGTATATGTCATTTTGTTGATGATGTTTGTTAATATGATTCCAGTAAATATTTTTGCAGATTTAAAAGTTGTTAATGTAAAAGTTTTAACTGATGATGAAATGGAAAACATTATTGGTGCTGGTAGTAATAATGGTGGAGGTAATAGTGGAGGTAGTTCCACAAGAACTGAAAAACAAATTATTGTTAAGGAAATAACTTACAAAAAATATTTTAACTACATTGAAAAGGGAAAACGAATATCTGATTGGCAAGCTGGAGGAACAATAGGCGGAAATATCAGTGTTACTAAAAATTATTCTATAACTCTTCATGGCAGTCTTTCTGTTGGGGCAGAAACTTCTGTTGTTAATTTTATAAAAAATAATCTCTCTGTAAATACAGGTAAAAGTGCATCAGCATCATTTTCAACCTCGCATTCTCTTTATGTAAAACCATATTTATTAGGTGCGATTTTTGTATTGCATCATTTTAAAAATGAAGAAGGTGAAGTACACATTAGATATTATTGTAAAAAATATGAAAATAATCAAGTTGTTCGAACGTGGAAGGAAGATAGATATAAAACATATAATGCATATGAACCTATTAAAGCATTTTTAAAAGTCTTATATGAACCGGATCCAACTTCATCAATACATCCAAAAATAGAATCCCATGAAGATGCCAGAATATCAGTATGGCAAGAACCATGGAAATGAGATTATTAGAAATCATTTTTTAGAAAGGATGGTAAGAAAATGAAAAAATATATAATCCTATACTTTTTTTTAGTTGCTATGATAGTAATTATATTTCCCCATGAATTAAAATATTATTTTAGAGAAATAAAACCATTAAATTTAAAACCAATATATACAATAGCAACAGACAAAAAATATAAATTTGATGATGGCTCAGACATTTCAGAAGAAGAGATTATTACTATACCACAAGAAATAATAAATGAATATTTTCCATTAACTTCTATGTATTGGGTTGTTAGTGAAGATGGTAATAATATATATATTTTTAAAGGAGTAGTTGTATCACAGGGAATGCCCGTTGATTATTTAGATTTAAAAGAAGATAAAGCCTTTGTTTATGTTATCAATCTAAAAACTAAAAAAGTAAAAAAAATACAAATAAAAAAATTTGCACCACCACCATTTGCAGAAGGACTTGCTGTTAGAGATATAAAAGAAAAAAATGGGAAAATATACTTTTTTACAAACAGTGGAATAAGCGTATTTAATAAAGATTTTAAAATGATAGATTTTTATATTTTTGAAGATATTGCAAACCTTATTTCAAAGAAAACAAAAGAAGATTATTATAATAAAAATATTTCTTTAGTTGGATATAGCCACGGAAAGGAAATGATGATAGATAAAAATGGAAATATTCATATAATTAGTAATGTATATGAATATATAAATTCAAAACAAATTCATAGTGTTATATATCGAAAATATACTTCATTAAATAAAAAAGAAAAATACTTTGGATATACAATATATGGAATAAAAAAAGAAAATGAAATAAAGCAGGAATTATCTGAAACAAGTAAAATGGAATCATTTTTATTAGAAGATAAAGAAATACCTTATTTACTAATATTTGAAGAAAATATTAATAATCAAGAATATAATCTTTATAAAAGAATAAATAGACTTGCTTTATGGAAGATTACAGAAGATGGAATAACTGAAAGAAATAAAATTATTGATACAAGATATTCTTTTAGATATGAACAAATTACACATGCAGCAGAATTAATAGAAAATAGTTTATATTTATTAACAACTAACCCAAAAATGGGATACACAAATACAGGAAATTTGTGTTTTATAAAAAAATACGAAATTAAAGATATAGGTTTAGTTGAAAAAAATGCAAAAATATTTTTGAATTTTGGGGATAAAGAACCTATTCAACCATACAAATTTATACCTACAGATATAAAAATAAAAAAAATAAACAATATACTATATTATTATGTATATGATGAATTTTATAAAAGATTTGTAATATTTAAAGAAATAAAATAGCAGGAGAGTAAACTGATGAAAGGAGTAATTGATGAGAAAGGAAATATTTATGCTATAGCAGAGGATCAAAAACCATCAGTAAACTATAAAAAACCATATTTTTTAAAAGTAAACATCTTTTCTGAAAAATTAGAATATTTTTCAGAAATCAAGGAAAAAATAGATACCATGAATCTTGAAATGATGGTAAATGATAAAAATATATATTGTAAGACACCTGATGGAATATATGTTTATGATAAAAAAGGAAAACTAATAAACAAAATGACGTATGATTATAATAAGAAAAATTCATTAAGAGGATTACTTAAAGAGAACTTTAATAACATATTCTCGCCAATCGTATCAGAACCACATACTTGTTCGGTTTTACTCAATTTTACATCATATGTTATTTTTTCAGGCAATTTTTGAGTTTTCATTTGTTCAACTTTTTGGACAGACAAAAATTAATGAAAGGAGAAATTAAATGAAAAAGAAAATTGTATTAGTATTTATTGTACTTATGATATTTATTTTAGTACTTGCTGATTATAACATTTTAATTCCTGATGCAAATAACTTTGTTAAAACAATAAAAATGGAAAATTATAAATTAAAATATTTATATTTAAAGGAATTTGAGGATTATTTGAACATTGATAATATAAAAATTGGCAAAGATGGTATTATTTTATCCTTTGATAATACAGGAAAAAGAAAATTTTATATTGCAAACTTAAATAATTTAAATAAATGGAAAGTTTTTGAAATTGAAGATTTACCAATACCATCTTATATATCCAACTTTCCATTTACAATAAATAATGATTCAATTATTGTTTTTTATAATAATTATGAAAACAAGGAGAAAATAGAGTTAAAAATTTTCAATTACATAATACCAGATAAAAAATTAAATTTAATAAAAACATATTTAAACCTTTCATCTCCAAATTTGTATAATACAAGTCTCAGTAACAATTTTTTAGTATATGTTCTGGAAAATAAAAATACCAGTAATGTTGAACTTCATATTTTAGATATAAACAGTCAAAAAGATACTTTGATAAAAAATGTGATTGGCAGTCCTAAATTAGATGTAAATACAAAAGGGAATGTGATTTTTACAGAAGGTAAATACATTGAGTATTATAACCGCAAAGATAAAACGATAAAAGAAATAGAGTTTGACAAATTATATCCAGAAATAATAATGGATGAACCATATTTCGTAACTTTTTTGAACGAAAAGGATATAGCAATATATAGTAATGAAAAATTAGTGATATTTGATATTGAAAAGTGGAATATAAAGGATGTTATATATGATATACCAGAAAATATTATTGGATTAACTGGCTTGAATGATGGGAGTATTTTAGTAAATATTTATGGTTATAAAGGAGAATAATGCGTTGAAAAAAGTCTCCTTTTTGATAATGATTTTTTAATCTTCCCTAAAAATATGCAAACACTTAAATAATTAAGACTGTATTCTCTAAAAAGTCAAATTCACTCAGACAGCTTGATTGCTAATCCTTAAAATCATTCATTCTCAGCCGTTGCTCAAACAATACATCGTGTATTGTTTCGCTCAAAATTACATCCATGTAATTTTGACGGCTTACATTCATAATTTTAAGGGCAATCTTCAAGTCTTCATTTCATTTTAGACTTTTTAGAGAATACACCTTAAAATAATTTGCACATTTTTATTTGTGAACTAAAAAACTGCCAGAAAAACTGGCAGTTTTAATTTATAATATTTAATTACATTTGAGCTAATGCTTGCTCAGCAGCAACTGCAAGAGGATAAACAGTAGGAGCGGCTGTTAACAATGGGTGTGTTCCAATTTGCATTGTGAGAAGGTCTTTTACATTTACTTCTTTTTGTATAGCTAAACTAATAATATTTATTATTTCTCCAACACTTTTTCCCCCTACAATTTGTGCTCCTAATAATAAACCACATTCTTTTGAGAATATTAATTTCATTGTGATTTTGGAAGCATCGGCAAATTTGCCAGGATGTCTATCAACGACCTCTGCTTTTCCAACTACAATATCAAAACCTTCTGCTTTGGCAACAGCTTCAGTTATTCCAGCTGCTGCAAAAGCTTTACTTCCGATCATAGTTGAATATGCATTTAATGATCCTTTGTTTGTTCTCAATAATTTCAATTTATATAAATTTGAAGCTGCAATTCTTGCATCAAAAACTGCTGCTGAAGCTAACATTAATCTTGAAGGTTTTCCAGTGAAATAATCCTTATGTTGTACACAGTCTCCAGCAGCATATACGTCTTTTATTGATGTTCTCATATAATCATCTGTTTCTATATACCCCCATTCTGATATTTTTATTCCTAATTTTTTTGCTAATTCTGTATTAGGCTTATAACCAGTTGCTAAAATTACAATATCAGCAGGGAGTTCTTCACCATTTTCTAAAACAACTTTTTCAACTTTTCCATTTCCTAAAATTTCTTTAACTTTTGTATTTACAAGTACTTTAACATTGTCACTTTCAATTTCTTTTTTTGCTATTTCGCCAAAATCGCTATCAAAGGATGCTGGTAATAAATTTTCTCTTGCTTCAATTAATGTAACATTTTTTCCTGATTTTTTTATTTCATCAGCTACTTCAACTCCAATAAATCCACCACCTATAATAACAACATTTTCAGCATTTTTAATTTTTTCGTGAACATCATTTAAATATTTGTAATTTTTTGGAATAGTCATTACGTTTTCTAAATCATGTCCAGGAATAGGTATAACAAAAGGAGTGGAACCAGTTGCTATAACAAGTTTATCATATTCAAACTCTTTTCCATTTTTTGTTTTTATTTTTTTCTCCGTAGTGTTACCTTCTATAACTTCATCAATTAATAAGTCAATATTATTTGCTTTAAATTTTTCTTCTATTCCCATATAATCTTTTTCAACGCCACCTAATGTGTGAAAGATGTAAGGAATACCACAAGGAACTAATTCTTTATCTAATTTCTTTACAACTAAGATGCTTTTATCTTTGTATAACTTTCTAGATGTCATAGCAGCTATTAAACCAGCAGCACTTCCACCAATTACAATAATATCATATTTCATGATAAACACCTCCTATTAAAGTTATTAAATTCACATAATATATAAATAAAATTACATCAATAAAATTATACCATATGTTTTACATATATCTATAAAATATATATGTAAAACATATTAACAAAATATTAAAATAAAATTAGAAAATTAGAATTTTCTAATTTTCTAATTTTATTTTGTTCAAAAATATTATACTCGATAAAATCATTGTGCTTACAAAAGGTAAAACTATTATAAAACCCAGTTGCTTAATTATTGCACCTATAAGTAAAGGTAATAAAGCAGTTACTATATTTAATGCTCCAGAGATTCCAACATATAAGGCTCTGTTTTCATTATTGCTTATTTCAATTAACAATCCTTCAAAACTTATTTGTCTTGCACTTAATGTAAAACCTGATATTAAAAAAATAATTGAATATATTAAAGGGGTGGTTTTACTTAAAGTTAAAGCTAAAAAGGGTAGTAAGGATCCCATTAATACACAATAAAAAAGGACATGCTTATATCCGCTTTTATGTAATTTATTTCCCCAGAAAAAACTTGACAAAACAATACCTATCATTTGTAGAAGTAAAAAATTTCCAACCATTTTTGAGGCTTCTGGAAATGAATTTTTAGCTAAAAGAATATAAAAAGGAATTATAATCAATCCAAAACCAGTAAGATTACTGAATACTACATAATTTAATAGATTTTTATCATGAGATAATATACTAGGTATGTTTTTTATTATATTCATAAATGAAGGGAATTTTTTTTGAATAGTAATTTCCTTTTCTTTTATTGCCCAAAACCCTAAAGAAGCTATAAATAAAGAAAATGAAGCTATTAAGAACATTATTGAATAATTATTTGGATAATCGAATTTGTTTAAAATATATTTAGCTAAAAATGCGCTTAATAGGGCAAAGGAGCTTCTTGACATTTGCCTATAACTCATGAATTTCTTTTGTAAATCCTTTGGTATGGATTTTCCTAATAAATCTGTATAACTAACACCTGCAAAAACTCCACTGAATGAAAAAATAGATATAATTATAATAATTAAAGCCAACAATAATTCATTTGAAATTGGTGAAAATAAAATTATACCAATTGATAATAGTGATAAAATTCTAAGATATATACCTGTTAATAAATAGGGTTTTTTTCGTTTTTTTGAAACTAGAAAGCTGGCAAATAATAATTGGGCTAATAATGGAACTCCAACGGTTATAGCAGTAACAATACCGAGTACTATTTCTCCCCCACCGGCTTTTAAAATTAAAGATGGGATTATTGTATTTATTTCAATAAATGAGCTAGCTATAGCTAAAAATATAGCATGCCAAATAAAAGCATAGAAATTTCTTTTTATATTTTCCATTTTTTGCCTCCGATTATTAGTTTTGCTAATTTTATAGTAATTATATCATAGATTTTTTTAATTTTTATAAAATATCATATAAAATACCATGTCCAAAAAGTATAATCACTCAAACCTTAATTGCTAATCTTCAAAAATATCATACTTTAGCCGGTCGTATCAGACTCACATCCATGTTCGGCTTCACTCAAATTTGCATCCATGCAAAATTGCCTGACATCATATGATGTTTTTTTAGGCAATTTGCGAATTTTCGTTTGTCTTACTTTTTGAACATTTTAATATAAATTACAATTGTAGACAAATATTGTAAAATAATATATAATGATAATATAATGTGTAAAAGGAGGGGAATTTATGTGGTTGGTTTTGTCAGATACACATGATAATATGTTTAAAATGAAGGAGATTGAAAAAATTATCGAAAGAGAAAATATTACAGCAGTTTTTCATTGTGGCGATTTTGTAGCTCCATTTGTTTTGCCATATATAATAAAAAAAGGTATAGATTTTTATGGTGTCTTTGGTAATAATGATGGTGAAAGATTATTATTGAGTGAAAAGTCTAATAAGAGAATTTTAGTTGGTCCAAGAAGCATTGAAATAGAAAATTATAAAATTTTTATGATGCATGAGCCTTATGCTTTAAATGCTGCTGAGAAAAGTGGTTTATATGATTTTATATTTTTTGGTCATACACATGAAATAATTCATAGAAAAAATGATAATGGTACAGTTGTAGTTAATCCTGGTGAAGCATCAGGATGGCTTACAGGTAGAGCATCTATTGCTTTGATTGATCCAGTAGATAAAGAAGTAAATATAATGGAAATATGATTAATAAATAAACAAATAAGTGTATTATCAGATATTTAAAGAATAGAAAATAAAAATAGATAAAAAAAACTCCCTTGAATAGGGAGTTTTATGGAGCGGAAAACGGGATTCGAACCCGCGACCCCCTGCTTGGCAAGCAGGTGCTCTACCACTGAGCTATTTCCGCTTACATACTTTTTGGTGCGCGAGGTGGGACTTGAACCCACACGGGTAAATCCCACTGGATTCTAAGTCCAGCGCGTCTGCCAATTCCGCCACTCGCGCGATGGCAGTGATATAAAAAACTGGTGACCCGCCTGGGACTCGAACCCAGGGCCCCTTGATTAAAAGTCAAGTGCTCTACCGCCTGAGCTAGCGGGTCACGCTCAATCCGTGTATTATTATATATTATTTTTTTTCATTTGTCAAGTTAAGAAAAGACTTTTTTATTTAAGATAATCAAAACTTTCTTTTTCAATATATTTAATCTAAAGAAAAACAATGAAAATAGTAATTTATTATTATTTATTATACATTAATATGATTCCTGCACCAAATAAGCTTAAATCAAAGAGAAACTCTAAAATTTTTAAATTTTCTTTATCTTCAATGATTTTTGAATCTGAGTATGATTTTTGTAATACCTTTTTACCGAAATTATTAGATATTTCCATAGTAATTACATAATTTAAATATCGTTTTTTTGAATATGAAATACCGTAATTTTTTAATGTTGTTATTTGGCTTAAATTATGTATATATATATCAACAATATAATTTGTTTTTTCAGAAATGGAGGAATTTAAATTAATATTTTTGTCATTAATTAAACGTTCTTCTATCAAAGATTTTAACAGTCTTGAATCTATATATTTATTTTTTACATCATCAGATATAGGATTAGTTAAGAAGAAAAAATCCGCTGCTAAAGGCATCATCATAGAAAAGTATAAGACATTAGAATTCAGATTCTTAAATAAGTCAAAAACTGAAACTGCAAAAAATGCGAAGGCTGTTGAGGAATATTTAATAAAAGGAATAGAGTTTTTTGCAATATTTAGTGTATTAAATCCATCATATTCATTTTTATAGTCGCTCAAATATTTATTAGGGAATATTTTTTCATAAATTCTTATAACGACATCTCCTTTAACAGTGTCTTTAATATCTTTTGATATAATAGAAGCTATTTTTGAATATTCATAATAAGTTTGAATATTTTCATCACCATTGGAAAATAAAATTAAAGAAAATAAAAGTATAAAAATTATAAAAATTTTTTTCATAAAATCCCCCTTTGATTTTACATTTTGTTATAACAAAATTATATCATAATAATTTCTTTTTTATTATATAGAAGAGTATAAGATGGTTAAGCATTTTCTTTATCTTTATAAAGAAGTATAATATGACCAAGAGGTCATATGACCTTTGAGTCATAAGGAGGGGATTAAATGCCTAAACAAACATTTTTTAATCTACCAGAGGAAAAACGCAAGAGAATTATAGATGCAGCGATAAAAGAGTTTAGTATTTATTCTTTTTCAAAATCAAGTGTAAATAGAATAGTAAAAAATTCTGGAATTGCTAAAGGAAGTTTTTATCAATATTTTGAAGATAAAAAAGATTTATATAAATATATTATAAATTTAATAGCAAATGTAAAAATGCAATATTTGAATGATGTTGCAATTAATTCAAATGATTCAGATTTTTTTTCTTTGATGAGAAGAATGGTAGATGCATCTATGAAAATGATTCGAGATTATCCTGACTTTGCACAAATTGGATATAAATTTTTGTATGAAAGTCAAGAATTTATTGAAGATATAATAGGAGATTTGGATAAAAAAGGTGAAAATTTTATGGAAATGCTTATAGAACGTTCAAAAGAAAAGAATGAGATTTATGAAAACCTTGATACGTCTTTTTTATCTTTTTTAATTTCAAAAATGAATTATTTTATTCTTGAATATATTAAGAAATTTGATTTAAATGATATTTCATGGGAAGAAATGGCAAAAATTTCGAATCAGATTATTTTTATACTTGAAAATGGAATAAGGAGGGGTAATGATGATAAAAATTAAAAATTTAAAAAAGTATTATGGTAAACATAGGGGAATAGAAGATGTTAGTTTTGAAATTAAGGAAGGAGAAATTTTTGGTTTAATAGGGCCAAATGGTGCAGGGAAAACAACAACAATAAGAATTCTAACAGGTTTTCTTAAACCAGATAACGGAGAAGCAATAATAGATGGGAAGAAAATGCCATATGAAATTGATTTTGTGAAAGAAAATATAGGGTATATACCTGGAGAAGTAAATTTTTATGGTGATATGAAAATATTAGAATTTTTGGAATTTAACAGATCATTTTATAAGAATATAGATAAAGAATATGAAAAGGAAATAATTGACTTATTAGAAATTGAAGTTAATAAGAAATTCAAAGCATTATCTCTCGGAAATAAGAAAAAAATAGCAATTTTACAAGCATTAGTACATAAACCCAAATATTTAATTTTAGATGAACCAACAAATGGGTTAGATCCTTTGGTTCAACAAAAATTTTATGATTTAATAAAAAGACACAAGAAAATGGGTGCTGTTATTTTATTTTCGTCACATATTCTATCAGAAGTAGAAAAGTTATGTGATACTTTTGCTATGATAAAGGAAGGCACTGTAGTAAAGGCGGGAACAATTGATGGATTAAGAGATATTTCAAAAAAAATTATAAATATTTATGATTTAAAATTTATTGATGATTTGAAAAAATATAATTATTTTAATTCAAAAAATAACATATATACCTTCGATATTAAAAATATAGAATTAAAATCTTTTTTAAAAGATTTAGTTAAAACAGAATTTTCAGATATAGAAATAAAGAACCCTGCTTTAGAGGATATATTTTTGGAATTATATAAATAGGGGGGATTGATATGAACTTAATAAAAAAAGAGTTTAAATTTAATTTTAGAAATCTTTTAATATGGATAATAGTTATAACTTTATTTAATTTGATGTTTATTAGTCTTTCTGACTTAATATCTGATGAAAATGCTCCATATATGAGTTTTATAAAAAAAATACCCAAGGCATTTTTAAATGTATTTAATATGGATCCAGAAACATTAGTAAGAGCAGAAGGACTTTTAGGTACGGAAGGCATGACTTTTATGTTTATATTTTTTGGATTATATGCTTCTATGTTAGCTAGTAAAATATTTGCTGGAGAATATGATAATAAAACAATTGAATATTTATTAATTAAGCCATATTCAAGGAATAGGATTTTTTTTAATAAAATTGTGGTTGTGTTGACTAATATAATTATATTATTTTTAGTATTTTTGGGAACAGAATTTTGGTTTTTTAATCAATTTGTGAAAAAAGATTTTAGTAATAATATACTTATCGCTTTTGCATTATACCTTTATGTTGTTGAAATTTTTTTTGCATCTATAGCTACTTTTATATCATTATTAATTAAAACACGAAAATTAACAAATTCTATTTCTTTAAGTTTATTATTTTTTATGTATTTTGGATATTCAATTACTGAAGGAGTTAAAAATACTGAATTATTAAGAAGGATTAGCATCTTTTTTTATATTCCAATTAAAGAAACATTAAAAAATGAAAGTGTATATTATATTAATTCATTAATAATAATTTTTATTTCTGTAGTTATTTTTTATGTTTCTCAAAAAATTTTTGAGAAACAAGACGTAATGGTTTAGGAGGTGCTAGTATGTTATTAAAAAAAGAATTAAAGTTTAATTATAAACCTTTTTTGATTTGGTTAATTGTATTGTTGTTTTTTTCTGCAATGATAGCGCCGTTTGTCGATGTAATAATGGAAGATGCAGCTTCTCTTCAAGAGTTTATTAAGTCATTACCAAAATTTATGTTGAAATTTTTCAATATTAATGAAAATTTTATTAATCCAGAAGGATTTTTTAGTGCTAAAGTTATGATAATGGCAGAGATTTTTGCAGCAATATTTTCTGTAATTTTAGCATCTAATTTGTTTGTTGGAGAATTTGAGTCAAAAACTATAGAATATATACTTACAAAACCATATTCTAGAAGAAAAATTTTTATGTATAAAATATTTACACTATTTATTTATTACACATTATTTGCAGTTATTTTTTGTATTGCAGTTTTGGGGTTATTTAGTATATATGTCAATTATGATTACAATTCCAATATTTTAGCAGGATTTGCATTGTATTTATACGTTATTGAATTATTTTTTGGGGCTTTAACAATTTTATTTTCTGTTATATTTCAAAAATCATTTACGACAATTTCTACTACTATGGGAATTTTTTTGATAATGTATGTTGGTGATATGTTGGGAAATGTTGATGAAAAATATGAATGGATTAGAAATTTGACATTATTTAAATATATTTCACTTGGTGAAACAGTAAAAAATGCTAAAATATATGTATGGAATTCAATTGTTATAATTTTTTTAGGGATTATAATAGCTGTAATAGCAGAAAAAATTTTTGAAAAGGAAGATATTTTAATTTAAGCGGTATATGCTGCTTATTTTTATGATATAATAATAATATATTAATAAATATTAAAAATGGAGGTGGTATAATGAAAAAAATAATAATATTTTTAATTGTGTTAATAAGTACAATGATTTTTGCGGTAAAATCAGATATTTCTCCACAACATGAGCAAGGTTTTTTTGTAAATTTTGAAAGCGTCGGATATTCATTTTCAAGTGTAGAAATCTCTTCAGCGCCACTACTTGATATACTAGGAATATATAATGTTGGATTGAGATATTATATTTCAGAAGATATGTTATTTAATATTAATGCGCGCATCATTGATCCATTTGTAGTACCATCGTATTTTGGTGAACCTAGACCAGAAGATGGTTATATTTATATCTATTATTTAGATGCATATAATCACAATAATTTTAATTTTGGTAATTTTTCTTTAAAAACACATATTCAGCCATATATTTTGGGATTATCTATGAGTGTTGATAATGATGAAGAAAAGTTTAATTTGGGTTTGAATGCAATAACAATTAGAGGATTTTCTCAATTAGGTTATTATATGACAGATAATTTAGAGTTTTTTGGAGGATTAGAGGCAGGATATTTGCTTTCTATTAATGTGAATCCTGATCCAAATGACCCTGAATTTAATGATTTTGTAAAAAAATCAAAAGAAGAATCTTTATATTCTATTGCGCGTGGTGGAATAAGATATTATTCAGGAGATATTTTTGGTGTAGAGCTTGGATATAGATTTACTTTAATAGATAGCCCATTGAAGTTTATTCAAGGGTATAATACAGCAGATTATATATATAATTCTTTTAGAATGACATCAATTTTTTCTGATATATCAAATGAAGATGATCCATTTCAAAATATAAATATACCATTTATAACAACAGATTATTATTTATCTTTTACTGTAAAATTCTAAAAAAGGGGCGTTGTGCCCCTTTTTTAGTCTAAAGATCTCATAGCTTCATTAGGTGAAAGTTTTGAAGCGGTTTTTGCTGGTAAATATATAAACACAACAGAAATCAAATAAAATATTAAAGACATTAAAGCTAAGTTCCAGTAAGGTATTTTAAAAACAGCTCCACTATCAGCAAATAATTTTTGGAAAATTAGATAGCTTGTAAATGTTCCTGAAGATAGTCCGATAAATATTCCTAATAATATTACTATAGTTGATTCTATAAAAAATGATAAAAATATCATATTTTTTGTAAAACCGATAGCTTTTAACATACCAATTATCCTTCTTCTTTCATTTACTGCTTTCATCATTGTTATAGCTATACCGATTATTCCAACAATTAATCCAAAATATAGAAATGAATTAAATATACTAACCATTCCTTGTGAAGCTTTTAGTCCTAAATTGAGTAAATCATCTGCGAAAATATAAAATTGATTTTTCTTTTTAAGATAATCTATAATTTGATTTTTATATTCTGGATAAATTGAGAAAAAGTATCCATGAACAGCATTTTTTAAATATTTATCTACATCGGGATTATTTATGCTTAAAACAGGCCCCATGGCTAGAGATTCGCTGATTTTAGAAGTAACAGCAATTATTTTATAAGTAATTGATCCGGCAATAGTATCAGCTTGATTTGGATTAAACGATTGATTTGGAATATATGCTGTATATGTTCCTCCTAATTTAAAGTCATATCCATATTTTGGATCAGTTAATCTTTCAGGTATTATAGCATAATTTGGATTATTATAGGCTTTTAACCATATTTCTTTATCAGAAAGATTTTTAAATTCATCAATAACATTTTCAATTTTTATTTTATTTTTTTCAAAAAATTCTTTTGAACCAAAAACAGCTCCATAATCTTCTCCTTTTTTGTTTTTTGTTTTTAAAAAATAAAATTCACCTACGCTTTTAATACCCTCTAATTTTTTTAATTCATCCTTTGTTATTTTTATGGGGAATATATTTGTGGGCATTTCAACAACAACTCCATCAAATCCTGCAAATAACGAATCTCTAGAACTTTTTAATTGTTCTTGTTGAATATAAGGTAAAATGGTTAAAATTACTATAATAAATATAACCATTCCATATAGTGTAATAATACCTCCAGTTCGTTTTCTGTTCCTCATAGGATATGAAAAAGCAATTTTTAATATAGGTACGAATTTGCCTTTTAATTTTATTATATTTAATAAAAAAATCTCTATAAATTTTAAATTAAAAGTTATCAACATAATTATAGAAATTAGAATTAATAGACTTTTAATACCGAGTGTTATAAAACTATCTATTTTTAAGAATAAAGCGATTATAAAAATAATTATAGAAAATAAATTTTCAATATAATAAATGTATTTATCAAAGAATGTTTTCTTTTTCTCTTCTTCTAATTCTTTTATAGCATTTACTATATTTAATTTACCTATTGAATAAGAATACCAAAAAGTTATAGTAAGTGGTAGTAATAATCCAATAGAAATACCAATTAATATGGAATTTAAAGATATATAAAATGAATCTATTAATGGAATTTCACCAAGTATATCTTCAAAAGAAGATAACGATTCAAATAGAGAAATAACTTTTGAAAATGTAAATCTTGCAATTATCAGACCAGTTCCAATTCCAAAAGGAATGGAAAACAAAGTATAAAAAATACTTTCATAAAAAATCACATTTCTAATATCTTTTCTTTTAAACCCTATAGCTCTTAAAACACCTAATTCTCTTTTTCTTTCATTTACCAACATAGAATACATATTTATAATTAAAATACCACCAGAAATTATTGAAAATAAACTTAATGATAGGAAAATATAGGATACTCCACCTCTATCTACAGCTTCTATTTGATTTTCTTTTACAGGAATAAATTCACCTTCAATATTCATATTATCGTATATATTTTTTATTTTATTCGTTAATTTTGTTCCTTTTATATAATCACCTTTATTTGACATTAATATTTGATAATAATGATTCTTAGGTATTTTAACTATATTTCTTCCAGCGTCTAATGTAATAAATACTGTACCAACACCATTGTTTGCATCAAGCCCTCTATAATTTAAAATACCTTTGGACTCAATTATTTTTATAACTTTAAATCTTTTTGGAAAAATTAAATTAATGGGAGCAGCGCCTGTTACTATTTCGATTTCATCACCAATATTAATGTTTAATTTATCAGCTAATCTTTTGGTGATTATAGCCTCGTTATTTTTTAATTTTAAAAACTCTTTAGGCAAAATAATTTTATTTTCACCAAAATTGGATACTAAATTGTAATCCATTCCAACAACACTTGCTTGAGAAAGTTCTGAAATTTTTAAACCCTTAATGTTTCCTTTTTTTGTTACAGGGTAAAGCTTAAAAAATATTGGTAATACTCCATCAATTAAATCCTTTTCTTCTAATTGTTTGATAAATGGTTGGATTTTATTATAATCTATACTTACTTTTGAATTAATAACTTCATCAATTTCTCCAAAGTATAAATCAACACTTTTATATATATAATTTTTAAAAGAATCATTCATTCCTAAAGAACCAATTATAAAAGCGGTTCCTATCATTGAACCTAATATCATAAGAAAAGATTCTCTTTTTATTCTAAATATATTCCTAAAAGAGATTTTTAAAACATGAGAATGAAAAGAAGCCTTTATAAAAAAATATGTTAAAAAAATTAATGCAATAAATAAAATTATCCAGGTCATAAAAATCACTCCAATCTATCATTTTCAAACAAAAGGCCGCTATCCATTCTTAAAATTCTTTGTGTATATTCTGTTATTCTAGGATCATGAGTAACAATCACAAATGTTTGATTATTTTTTTCATTTAAATCTTTTATTAAATTCATAATAGTCATTCCTGTTTTGGTATCTAAAGCACCAGTTGGTTCATCAGCCCAAACTATTTTTGGTTTTGTTACAAGAGCTCTGGCAATAGCAACTCTTTGGGCTTCACCACCACTTAACATATTTGGGAAATTTTTCATTCGATCTTTTAACCCTACTTCAATTAACATTTTTTCGGCCTCTTCTCGAGCTTTTTTTTCATTATATCCTAATATTAATAGGGGCAATTCTACGTTTTCAACAGCATTTAAAACAGGAATTAAATTAAAAAATTGGAATATAAATCCCATATTTTTTGCTCTAAAAGTTGTTAATTCATCATCTTTTAATGTTGTAATATCAACATTATTAATAATCACTTTTCCTTCAGTAGGTTTATCAATGCCAGATAAACAATTTAAAAGTGTTGATTTTCCAGAGCCTGATGGTCCTAATATTGAAACCATTTCACTATCTTTAATTTCTAAATTTATACCTTTTAGAGCAGGTACTTCAATACCTTCGTTTTTATAAATCTTCTTCAAATTAATAGTTTTTATCATCGTTTCACCTCCAGAGATTTAAACGTTAAAGAAATATTTATTTATCATTATAATTATACACCAGAATATATGATAAGGGTGTATTCTCTAAAAAGACAAGATATAAAATATAAAAATTTTAATAAATTATTTTTTGAAATTTTGTAAAAAATCCACCCTTCTTACAGCAAACAATGCTGCAATAATTCAAATTAAACTATTTGTTTTTTGTAAATTAATTTAGGTTTTGTATGTTATTAAAAGTAATTATGCTGTTTTAAATTTTAAATATTCTGGATTAAATTCGGTATTATTTTTCCATAATGTATATACCAATTCAGCTAATTTTCTTGTTATTGCTGTTTGGGCAACTTTTTTTGCTTTCCCTCTTTTAATTAAAGCATTGTATTTTTCTTTATATTCTGGTATGTATTTTAAAACTCTTATGGTCCATAATGAAAATATATGTCTTAAATGGCTATTTCCTTTTTTTGATATTTTTTTATTTTTTCTGTATTTTCCTGATTGGGAAATTGTTGGATCAAGCCCTATATATGAGACAAAATGTTTTTTACTTTCAAAACGAGATATATTTCCTATTTCTGATATAATTGTAAGTGGAGTTACTAATTCACCTGAGCCTGGAATAGAAATTATTGCTTTATACGCTTGATAATATGAATTTTCTTTATCTATTTTCTCTTTATTTATGTTATCTCCATGATTATAATTATTTTCATTATTATCATCATATTTGTTATTATTACTGTTATTGTCATCAAAATACTCATTTTGAATATTCATACTAAAATTACTAAAAATTTCATTTGAAACTCTTTGTATTTCATCTTCGAGTATTTTTATTTGTTCTATATGGTTTTTAATTAATTCTATTTTCGATTTAATTAATATAGCAGAAGAATCATGTTTTATACCAATTGAATGGGTTAAATCATTAATTACATTTAATGCCTTTTCTTTGTCCCAGAAGCATCGCTTCGCGAAAAATCATTTTAATTATAATATTTGATTTAGATTGATATTTTAAAAATAATAGTAAATTTCCTAATATCAATGTATAAAAGATTATATTTTATACATTTGCTGAAGCAAGAAAATTTGTAACTTTTCTTTTATGCTTTAATATGGATTTCAATGTTGGATACCGCGATAATAATTTCAACAAAACAGGAGAATCCATTTCTGAGAAATAATTTAATAATTCTGGCATATATTTAATCATGCTGCGCAAGCAGAATGATAAGGTGTTTTTTATAAATGTGTTTTTAAAGATACAAGGCTTTTAGCAATATTTTTTCTAGCTCTGAGTAAATTTCTCAATTCTAAAATTAAGTCATCAGGCTCAGATGATTTAATGGCATATTTTCTAAGTATGTAAATAGCTTTAGCGATATTTTTAGAATCAATTTTATCAGTTTTTGAATGATTAAATGACCTCATGAAATTTTTAAGTGAATATGGATGTAATATTAAAACACTAATACCTTTTTCATTTAAAAACTGTTTTAATGTTAAATGATAAGTTCCTGTAGATTCCATAGCAATTATATATTCATCATTAATGTTTTTAATAACATCTAAAAATTCATTAAATCCATCATATGATTGTTTAAACTTTTTACCATCAAAAACAGCAACATCAAATTTAGTTGATGAAATATCAATCCCAACAGCAATCATACAGAGCACCTCCTTCTGACATATGACCGTGCTTTGTGCAAGCTTTTCAACGCTTAATTCTCTAAACCATGCTAAAAGGAGATGATAACTACACCCTACAAGCTTTAAGCTTAGTCAAAGTCTCTATCTTTCTCCATATGATTTAATATTTTCAAAATGGTTTTTCTATGAAATATTTTATATCAATATTTTTTCTAAATCAATATTAGAATTATCAATGCTATACAATACAACAAAAACTAAATCAAACCATACTAATAATTATTATATCTAAATATTTATTTATATATTATAATTTTCTATTTTAATTATACACGGTCAAAAAAGTCTAAAATGAAATGAAGACTCGAAGATAGCCCTTAAAATTATGAATGTAAGCCGTCAAAATTACATGGATGTAATTTTGAGCGAAACAATACACGATGTATTGTTTGAGCGACGGCTAAGAATGAATGATTTTAAGGTTTAGCAATCAAGCTGTCTGAGTGAATTTGACTTTTTAGACAATCTTTATATGATTATTTTAAAAAAACAAAAAACTTTATAAATATATATAATAAAATAAAAAAGAGAAGACAGGAGTCTTCTCTTAAAAAGTATTAATAGTTATTATTATCATAATTTTAATTCATCTAAACCTTTTTCAATTATTTCTTTTGTATCTCTTGCAATCATTAATTCTTCGTTTGTAGGAATAACCATAGCAGCAACTTTTGAATCAGAAGTAGAAATGATTTTTTCCTCACCCCTAATATTATTAGCCTCTTTATCAATAGTTATACCTAAATATCCAAGATAATTTTCAATAATTTCTTCTCTCATAATAGGTGAATTTTCTCCAACACCAGCAGTAAATACAATTGCATCAACACCATTCATTGCTGCAGCATATGCGCCTATATATTTAGCAATTCTATATTCATATATATCAAAAGCTAATCTACATACAGGATCTCCTTCAATAGCATTATCTTCAATATCTCTCATATCGCTACTGAATCCTTTTGTTAGTCCTAAAACCCCACTTTTTTTATTTAAAATATTTACAACTTCCTTAGCTGATAAACCTTCTTCTTTTTCTAAAAATTCAACTATTGCTGGATCTATATCTCCACTTCTTGTTCCCATAACTAATCCTTCTAAAGGAGTGAATCCCATTGATGTATCTACGGAAATTCCATTTTTAACAGCAGCAACAGATGCACCATTTCCAACATGAACAGTAATTATTTTTAATTCTTCATATGGTTTTCCTAAAATTTCAGCAGCTCTTTTAGAAACATATCTATGACTTGTGCCGTGGAATCCGTATCTTCTGATTTTATATTTTTCATAATATTCATAAGGTATAGCATATAAATAAGCTTTTGAAGGCATTTTTTGATGAAATGCTGTATCAAATACTCCTACTTGTGGTACCCCAGGTAATAATTTCATAGCAGATTTAATTCCCATTATATTTGCAGGATTGTGTAAAGGAGCTAGGAAAGATAATGCCTCAATTGTTTTTAATACTTCATCAGTTATTTTTACTGATGAAGCAAATCTTTCTCCACCATGAACAACTCTATGACCTACAGCATTTATTTCATTTAAATCCTTTAAAACACCGTATTTTTCATCTGTTAATAAATCTAAAACAAGTTTTAAACCAACTTCATGATTTGGAATATCGTGTTCTAAAATATGTTTTTCCCCATTTACTTTATGAACAATTCTCGAACCATCAATTCCAATCCTTTCAACTAATCCTTTTGATAATACTTTTTCATCTACCATATTCAATAACTGATATTTTATAGAAGAGCTACCAGAGTTAATAACAAGTACCTTCATTTTTATTCCTCCTTTTGGAATTTTATCATTTCCATTATATCAAATAAATTTTTAAAAAACAAAACAAGATATTTTTGTTTATATTAAGTCATGACTAATAAACAAATGATTTCTTTAATTTTTATTGTTTTATTTGTTAAGAAAGAAAAAAACAGCAAGAAAAAAATTTCGTGAAAAAAATTTCATATTATATAATCAAGTGAGATTTTGATACTTAATTTAAAATAAATATCCTTATATGTCTTAAAACTACTGACAGCAGGTTTGTTTTATTTTGTAAAAAATTTTAAAATTAAACTGAAGTTATTTTATTTGAGGAGGGTGCTGGCATGAGCTTATTCGAAAATGCATTGAAACAATTTAATAAAGCATGTAAAGTAATGGATTTAGATCCAAATTTACAAGCAGTACTTTCAAAACCAAAGAGAGAGTTAACAGTTAATTTTCCTGTAAAAATGGATGATGGTTCTATAAGAGTATTTACTGGCCACAGAGTACAACATAATATTGCTAGAGGACCTGCAAAAGGTGGAATTAGATATCACCAAGATGTGACTTTAGATGAAGTAAGGGCGTTGGCTTTTTGGATGACATGGAAATCAGCAGTAGTTGATATCCCATATGGTGGAGGTAAAGGTGGAGTAACTGTTAATCCAAAAGAATTATCAGATGGAGAATTAGAAAGATTATCAAGAAGATTTTTCTCTGAAATTCAAGTTATTATTGGAGAAAATAAGGATATTCCTGCTCCAGATGTAAATACAAATCCACAAATAATGGCATGGTATATGGATACATACTCAATGAATGTTGGTCATTCTGTTCTCGGTATTGTAACAGGCAAACCATTAGATATAGGTGGATCTAAAGGTAGAACAGAAGCAACTGGTAGAGGAGTAAGAGTATGTGTTGAAGAGGCAACAGAATATTTAAGAGACAAGGGTGTATTTTCAAAGTCAAATGATAAATTAACAGTAGCTATTCACGGTTTTGGTAATGTTGGTTCATATGCAGCATTATTAACAGCAGAAGAATTAGGAATGAAAGTAGTTGCATTCTCAGATAGTTCAACAGGTGTATATAAAGAAGATGGATTTACACCAGATGAAATCAGAGATATTATGGATTATATCTCAGCAAGAAAAGCAAGATTAGCAGATTATGATGGCGAAGTTCAATTTAAGAAAATAACAAATGAAGAGTTATTTGAATTAGATGTAGATATATTAATTCCTGCAGCTATTGAAAATGTTATCACAGAAAAAAATGCAGATAATGTAAAAGCAAAATTAATAGTTGAGGGTGCTAATGGTCCTATTACACCAGAAGCAGATGAAATATTAAATTCAAAAGGTATTTTAGTTGTTCCAGACTTCCTTGCAAATTCAGGTGGAGTTACAGTATCATATTTTGAATGGGTACAAGGGTTACAACATTACTTCTGGGAATTAGAAGATGTAAGAAATGCATTACACAGAAAAATGAAAGATGCATTCTGGTCAACAATTAAAACAATGGAAAAATATAACACAGACATGAGATCAGCAGCTTATATCATTGCTATTGAAAGAGTTGCAACAGCAACAAGATTAAGAGGAATTTATCCATGATCAATTGATTATAATCAAGGGTATACCTTCACGGTATACCCTTTTTTTGTTATAATATAATAAATAAAACTGTATTCTCTAAAAAGTTAAATTC
>NZ_BAAHYY010000037.1:0-20508 GCF_054657315.1 Marinitoga arctica
GATAAAATGAAAAAAGGTGTTTTTATTTTATTTTTTTCTTTTCTTATTTTGTTTATTGGATGTACTCAATTAACATCTTTAAAAACGTATTATATAGAAGGATATTTTAAGGATGATTGGGGTGATGGACAATTACATCCCTGGGGAGGTAAATTTGCTGTACTTGCTTTAAATAAAAGTGGAGAAATGGAAGGTTATGATATTGCTAATGATCAAGAAACTACTGATGATTATTTTAAAATTGAAAATCTTCCTCAAGGTGAATATACTTTAATAGTATATACTGAAGCTAACAATAATATTGATGACAACAATATAAAATTGCTATTAGAAAACACTCCAGATGCAACAAAACATATTATTTTAACAAAAAATGTGAACATTACAATACTTTTTGGCGAAAATGATTAGGGGGGATAAAAATGCCAGAATTTGCAAATCCATTTTCAGTGTTAAAAAACGATAGAAAGTTAACAGATGAAGAATTAATTAGGGCTATTCGTTATATGATTGCCGCTGAGTATGAAGCTGTTCAACTATATATGCAATTGGCAGAATCAACAGATAATAAATTAGCAAAAGAGGTTTTAATCGATATTGCTAATGAGGAGAAAGTTCATGCAGGAGAATTTCTGCGTTTATTAAAAGAACTCGACCCAGAGGAAGAAAAATATTATAACGAGGGTGCAAAAGAAGTAGAAGAAGAAATTGAAAAAATAAAAGAAGAAAATGTTTAAAAAAATTTTTTTAAACCGGTATCATTTTGATACCGGTTTATTATTTGAATTTATATTCATTTATGTTATAATACTTTTTTAGATTGGAGGGGAAATATGAAAGAAAAAGTATATGTTTTTGGTCATCAAAGACCAGATACTGATAGTATAACTGCAGCAATAACTTATTCATATTTGAAAAATCAATTAGATAATTCTAAAGAATATACACCCTATAGATTAGGAGAGATTAATCCTGAAAGTAACTTCGTTTTAAATTATTTTAATATAGCACAGCCAAAAATATTAGAAAATGTTTATATTCAAGTTAAAGATGCGATGATGAATAATGTTATAACTGCTGATGTAAATTCGACTATATATGAAATTGGAAATACAATGTTAGAAAAGCAAATAAAAAGCATTCCACTTATAGATAATGAAAAAAAATTAAAAGGATTAGTCACTGAAAGAGAATTAGCAAATTACTTTTTAAAAGAAATGCAGAATTTTTCTTTAGAGGAAAATCCGCCTAGGGTTAAAGATGCTATTAAAACAATAAATGGAAAATTAATTACTGGTGATGAAAATAAAAAATTAAAAGGATGCCCTATTATTGGTGCTATGACTTCTGAAGAAGTTAGAAAATATATTAATAAAGGTGATGTGTTAATAACAGGAAATAGAAATGATGTTCAAAAAATAGCAATTGAAAAAAAAGTTAGTTGTTTGATTATTACAGGGAATTTCACTCCTGAAAATGATATTATTAAATTAGCAAAAAAAAATAATGTTCCAATTGTTGTTTCGCCACACACTACATATATTACCGGAAGATTGTTAAGACTTAGTACTCATGTTGAAAGAATTATGGAAAAAAATCCACTGACTACATACCCTGAAGAAATTTTAAAAGATTTTGAAGAAGAATTAATGAAAGATAAAAAAGGTGTAGCAGTTGTTATAGATGATAAAAGAAAGGTGAAAGGTGTTTTAACAAGGCATGATTTAATTAGACCTAAATCTAAAAAAGTAATTTTAGTAGATCATTCTGAACGTTCTCAAACTATTGAAGGAATAGATGAGGCTGAAATTTTGGAAATAGTAGATCATCATAGATTAGGCGGTTTAGAAACTGGACTCCCTATAACAGCGCATATTAAACCAGTAGGATCAACCAATACTATTATATGGGATTTATTCAAAAAATATAATATTACACCACCTAAGGAAATAGCTGGATTAATGTTATCAGCAATATTATCAGATACTATGATTTTAAAATCGCCAACATGTACAGAAGAGGATAGAATAGCTGTTGAAGAAATATCAAAAATAATTAATATTGATCCTATTGAATTTGGTATTGAAATGTATAAAGCAAAAACAAATTTAAATGGATTTACTGAGAAAGAAATTCTTTCAATAGATTTAAAAGAGTCAAAATTAAGTCGTGGGGTTATAGCAGTATCTCAAATTGAAGTAATTGATCCAAGTGATATTTTAAATAAAAAAGATAAAATTTTAGATGCTATGGAAAAAATATCGAGTGAAAGAAATTATTTACTTTTTTTATTTTTATTAACTGATGTTTTAAAAGAAGGATCATATATTTTTGTAGCAGGTCAGTATAAATTGGCGGAAAAAATATTTAAAAAAGATTTTGGAAATAAAGTAGTTTTTTTTAATGGAATAGTTTCAAGAAAAAAACAAATAATGCCACATATAATTAGAAATTTATAAACAATTATATTCCCCTTAAATAAAGGGGAATTTTTTATATTTTTTCTAATAATTTGATTTATTTTATATAAATAAGATAAAAAAACTCTATATTTAAGATAACGTAAAGATACAATTAAAGAGAATAAAATACTGATTTTTTTCAAATTTATATATTTTTTTGAATATTAGCATTTACAATTAATTACACAATATTATTCTTAATAAACAGATAAAATCTCTATTTTTATAATTAGAGTTTTTGTATTATAATAATATTAGAATTTTCTAATATTCTTTTTCCATTAAATTTTATAAGGGAGATGATATTATTGGATGAATGCAAATTAATATCTAATATTTTTAAATCCTTATCCCATCCAATTAGATTAAGAATTGTAAAGTTGTTGAATGAAAAAAAACTATCGGTTTTAGAAATTACAGAAAAATTAGGCACCAGTCAATCAAGTATATCGCAACATTTAAAAATTTTAGAAGAAAATGGAATAATTATAAAAGAAAAAAAAGGAAATATCGTATATTGTAAATTAAAGCATAAGTTAGTGTTAGAGCTTTTATCTGATGGAAAAAGAATAATTTCACAAGAATTAAATGAAGCAAATAATATAATAAAAAATGCATAATCTATTATATGTGAATAAATATTAATCAAATTAAAGATTTTTTTCACAAATATATTTAAAGGAGGGAGTATTTTGAAAAAGTATATTTCAACTTTTCTAACCTTATGGGCAATTTGTGTTGCTCTGACAGGGTTTAGTACTCCAGAAATTCTTACTGGTTTGCTAGTTTCTATTATTTTATCTGGAGTAATATCAAAAGTTGTTGATTACTCTTTTGATTTTACTTTGATTCCAAAATTGTTTAAGTTTGTATTTATCTATGTGCCTGTTTTTATCATAGAAATGATAAAAGCTAATTTTGATGTTGCATCAAGAGTTTTAAATCCTTCATTACCTTTAAATCCTGGATTTGTTAAAATCCCTACAAAATTAAAAGGAAATGTTGGAAAATTAACATTAGCAAATTCTATTACATTGACTCCGGGGACATTGTCAATTGATGCAGACGATGATAATATTTATATTCACTGGATTGATGTAAAAGGCGAAACTCCCGAAGAATATCAAAAATATGTTTCTGGAAAATTTGAGAAACTATTGGGAGGGATTTATAAATGAATATTTTTATAGGAATTTTAATTACATTTGGTGCCCTTTTTTCAGTGTTAAGACTTATATTTGGTCCAACAACTCCTGATAGAGTAGTTGCTGTAGATACTTTAAATGTTATTATTACAGGTTCAATTGTTTTCCTAGCTTATGTATTTAAAAGTGATTTATATTTGGATATAGCATTAGTATATGGGGCATTATCTTTCTTGGAAACTGTTGTAATTGCCCGTTATTTGGAGGGGAAAAAATGATTACTATAGGATATATTTTGATGATAATAGGTGCTCTTTTTTATGTTTTAGGCGGATTAGGACTTATTAGAATGCCTGATGTATATAATAGACTTCAAGCTGCTACTAAAGCAACAACTTTGGGGACATTCTCTTTAGTTTTGGGTGTTGGAATTGCACAACCACAATGGTTTATAAAAACATTATTAATAGTAATCTTTTTAACTATTACAAATCCTGTTGGAAGTTCTGTTTTAGCAAAAGCTTCTTATATTTACGGCATAAAACCTTTTAAATTAGTAAAAAATGAATTAGATGAACTCTACAAAAGTAGAGGTGATGAAAATGCAAATAATTGAAATAGTAGTAGGTATTATTTTACTTGTATTTGGTTTTTTAGCTATTGAATCTAAAAAAATTATAAATTCTGTTATTTATTTATCTATTTTAAGTATGTTAGCTGTTATATCTTTTGTTTTTATGAAAGCTCCTGATGTTGCTATTACTGAAGCAGTTATAGGTTCAGGTTTAGTAACCGCAATATTTATATTTACCCTTTTTTCGATAAAAAAGGTGGGTGATAAAAAATGATGAAAAAAATAATTGCAGGATTATTAGTTTTAGTTTTAGCATTATTTATTTATACAAATTTATATTCATCTGGAGAAGGAAAATTATTTCCTAAATTTGGAGAAGTTGTATTAAAAGAAAGGGTTTCTAATAATTTTGTAAATAAAAATGTAAATGATGATAAAGGAGAAATTATTTATAAAGAAACTAAAGATGCAGAAAGTGGTTCTGCTAATATGGTTACTTCTATAGTTGTAAATTATAGATCTTTTGATACTTTAGGAGAAGTTACTGTATTATTTGTTTCTGCTTTAGGTGTAGGATTATTACTAAGTGGAAAATCAAGAATGAAATTTAAAACGCCTCCAAATTTTATTTTAAAATCTTCAGTTAGAATAATAGTTGGAATTATTTTAATTACAGGTATATACATATTTATACATGGTCATTTAACTCCTGGTGGAGGATTTCCAGGTGGTTCTATGATAGCATCTGCAGTTTTATTATTATACATTTCAGATGATGAATTTAGAACAAAAGTTAAATCATTTAAATTTTTGGAAGGTACAGCTGGAAGTTTGTATTTAATTTTTGGTTTATTAGGATTAACGATGGGTGGTTATTTCTTATATAATTTCTTACCAACTGGTGTTGTGGGAGATTTATTTAGTGCTGGAATAGTTCCAATTATTTATATTTTTGTAGGATTAAAAGTAGGATCTGAGCTTTCTAATTTAATCTCAGATTTTCTCTCAGAGGAGGGGAAATAAATGATACAATATTTATTTATAGGTTTAATATTGATAGGAATATATGGTTTATTAACTCAAAAAAATCTAATTAAATTAGTTGTTGCTTTAAATGTTTTAGAAATTGGAGTTAATTTATTTATCGTTTCTACTGGATATGTTAACGATGGTGTTGCTCCTATTTTATTTAAAAATGTAACTTCTTCAAATTCAACATTTGTTGATCCATTACCACAAGCTTTAGTTTTAACAGCTATAGTTATAGGTGTTGGGGTTACTGCATTGGCTTTAACAATTGTAAGAAAAATTTATGAAAAGTATGGTACTTTAGAATTAGACGAGATGGGGAGTGAAAGCAATGATTAATCCTGTCTTATTAATAGCGATTCCATTACTATTTGCATTTTTATCAGTTATGTTTAAAAGTGTTGATAAATGGTTGTTATTAATAGCTACATTATTTAATGTTATAGGTGCATTTTTATTAAAAGAAACAGAAGTTATTATTGGTGGATGGAAACCTCCTTTTGGTATTAATTTAGTAGCAGATCAATATTCTATTTTCGGATTAATTATTTTAAATATTGTATTTGCAGCTTCTGTAATTACATCATTTTCATCAATAAAAAAATATTCAACTGTACTATTAGTTTCATTAGCTTCCTTGAACGGAATGATGTTAACTGGAGATTTATTTAATTTATTTGTATTTTTGGAAATTGCATCAATTTCAGCATATATAATGTCAACAATGACAAAAAATTTTAAAGGAACATTTAACTACATAATCTTAGGAGCTTTTGGCTCAAATCTTTATTTATTAGGAATTATAGTTCTTTATGCTACAGTAGGAACATTAAACATGGCTGATATGGCTTCAAAAATTAGCCTTGTAAATAATAATGTATTATTATTAGCAGTAACATTTATATTTGCCGGATTTGCTGTAGAAGCTAAACTAATGCCATTCAACGGTTGGGTAAAAATGGTATATGGAAATGTTAATGATTTAAATGGTGGAATCTTTGCTTCTGCATATGCAACAGCTGCTATTATGATGTTTGGAAGAATGTTTACAAATATATTTGTAGTAGATGGAACATTGAAAACATTCTTACTAACAATTACAGTGTTAACATTTGTATTTGGAGAAATTGCAGCTTTTGCACAAAAGAATGTAAGGAGTATTCTTGCATTTTCAAGTATAGGACAGGCTGGTTTAATAGCTACATTATTCTTAGCTGGAATTACAGGCGGAGCAATGATGCAAGTTGCAAATAATGCTTTTGCTAAATTATTAATGTTCACAATTGCAGGAGCAATGTACATTTATGCTGGTACAGATAATGTAGATAAATTACAAGGTTTATTTAAAAAACATAAATTAATAGGTTTCGGATTTTCAGTAGCAGCACTTTCTTTAGTTGGATTACCATTATTCTATGGTTTTTATGTAAAAATATTTACATTAACAAATCTATTCAAATTAAATAATTTTTGGATTCCTGCATTAATACTATTTGCAAGTTTAATTGAAGGTATTTACTTCATTAGAATGCTAGTTAAATTATGGAATCCTGGAGAAGAAGGAAAAGAATCAAAAGAAGAATTTACAACAAAATTATTTTTGGAAAATACATTTGCTTATACAATATTAGCAGTAGCGGTAGGATTATTTATTCTTTATATTAGTTATAATCCAGAATTTATAACTCAAGGTATAAGTAATTACCTTTCCAATATACCGGGAGGGATGTGAAATGGCTTTGAATACTTTAATATTATTTATATTATTAGGCGGTTTAGTAACATACTTTGTAAGCAGAGTGAATTCTAAAGCTGGTGCATGGTTAACAATTATAATATCACTAGTTTCGTTATTTGTAATTTATACTCTAAAAGATTCTTCAGGAGATATATTTAATATATTCAATTATGGAAATTATTCATTAAATTTAATCACTTCAAATTATGCATGGTTTTTCTCAATTGTTATGGTTATAGTTTACTCTATGGTTTCATTTTTTAATCTATATTGGATGGAAAAACTTATACACCCATCAGCTTATAATTTGTTTTATTTGTTATCATTAGGCGGAACAATTGGTGTATTTTATGCAAAAGACTTTTTAACATTATTCATTTTTTGGGAATTAGTTGTTTGGTCTTCAATGTTTATAATTCCTTTAGGAAAATCAAGAAGAGCTACAGTTGTGTATTACGGAATTAGTACAATTGGTTCTTTTTCAATGTTATATGCAATTTTAATGTTAAATGTAAAATTTGGCACATTTGATATAGGAACAAATATACAGAACATGTCAAATGATCCAAAATTTGCATCATTATTTTTCTTCTTAATAGTAATGGCAGGACTAACCAAATTAGGTATTTTCCCATTTTATACATGGTTGCCTATAGCTCATGGAAATGCACCACATACATTTTCTCCAGTATTATCTGGTGGTCTTGTAAAAATGGGTGGTTTTATTGCATTCTTAATGACTGCAGTGTTACCAACAGCAAAAGTATTTAGTAATCATTTACATATAATAAATAACCCTTATGAAAATTATATACTAATGATTCTTGGAGCTATAAGTATTATTATTGGAACATTAATGGCAATTAAGCAAGATGATGCAAAAAAACTTATTGCATATTCAACTGTAAGTAATAGTGGTTACATTTTAATTGGTTTAGCAATGGTTGATCAAACAGGGTTTGCTGGCGGTATGATGCATGTATTTAACCATGCTATGGCTTCAGCTGCTATGTTTTTATCTTTTGCAGCAGTCGCATATAGAACAGGTACTACAAAAATTTCTGAACTTGGGGGTTTAATAAAGAAAATGCCAGTTACATTTGCAGTTTATTTAATAGCAATTATTTCATTAGCTGGTATTCCTCCAATGAGTGGTTTTGCTTCAAAATGGTTAATATTCCAAGGGTTAATTAGAAAAGGAAATATGTTTATAGCTTTTGCAACATTTTTTGGTAGTGTTGGATCATTTATGTATGTATTTAGGCCTTTAGCAGGAGCATTTTTAGGTCAATTATCTCCTAAACATAAAGATGTAAAAGAGGTTCCTTTTTTAATGCAATTACCAATGATAATTATTTCAGGTTTAACAATATTATATGGTGTATATCCAGGATTGATGTTAAAATATATTGCTAAAATTCAAGAAACATTAGGTATTAAATTCTTAGAAATAGAAGGATTTAAGATTATTACTCCAAATGGTATGTGGGACTCTTGGATTGTAACATGGGTATTTGCTATAGGATTTGTTATTGCCGCTATATTGTATTTTATATTACCAAAATCAAAATCAGTAGATTTAATGGATACATATACTTCAGCAGAATTTATACATAATCCAGATTTATATCATTACTCGTCAAATTATTATGCCCCATTTGAAAGATTATATAAAAATCATCCTTCAGTGGAAAAATTTTATGAGTCAATTGCGTTAAGAATAAAGGAATTAGGTCAATTAGTAAAAACATGGTTCTTTAATGAAAATCCTGCATTTACAGTTTTTTGGATTTCAATTGTAATAACTGCTATATTTATGTGGGGTGATAAAATATGAGTACATTTTTAATGGCTACACTATTAGTATTATTAGCTTTTTTCTGGCAACTAACTTTAGCGGGTATTCAAAGAAAAGTTACTGCTAGAATTCATAGAAGGATTGGTTCACCTTGGTATCAAAATTTTATTGATATATTTAAAGCTTGGAGCAAGAGTTCAATTTCTCATGGTTTTATATATGATTTTGGTGTAATGATGGCTTTGGGTGGAACGATAGCTACTTTGATATTTGTTCCTGCAGGCAATTTAGTAGTTTTTAATAAATTAGATAATTTTTTTGTTATAGTTTATTTATTAGCAGTTGGTTCGTTGGGTATGGCTATGAGTGCAGTTGGTTCTGGTAATCCATGGGCAAGTATAGGGGTTATGAGGGCATTAACACAAATGTTAGCATATGAGGTTCCATTTATAATGACTGTATTTGGTATTATATATGCAAACAAAACGGCTTCTATTCATATGATAGCCCAAGCTCAACAAGGAATGGGTATTTTAGGTTGGAATATGTTTAGAATGCCATTGGGTGTAATTGTTGGATTTATATCTTTAATGGGTATGTTAGGTAAAAAACCTTATGATGCGCCTATAGCACCTGCAGAAATTGCATCTGGTCCATTAGTTGAATATAGTGGAAAACATTTAGGTATGTTGATGTTACAACATGAGTTTGCTACTTTTATTGAAGTTGGTTTGTTTGTTAATTTATTCTTAGGTGGAGGAACATTAATAGCTTTCTTAATAAAATATTTCATAGTATATATGTTAGCAACAATGATAGCTACTGTAGTTGCAAGATTTAAAATAGATCAATTAGTTGTGTTTTATTATAAAGTTCCATTAGCATTAGCTTTAATTCAAACAGCAATTGTAATATTCACCGGTTTGGGGGTGAGCATATGGCTTTAAATGAAAATGAAAAAATAAATGAAATAGATGTAAATGAATTAGATTGCAGAGATACATTGACTTTTTGGGAAAAATTTGGAAATATTTTCAGGAGCAAATCAATTTGGATGTTGCATTATTGTACAGGTTGTGGTGCTATGGAATTACCTCCTACAATGACATCTAGATTTGATATGGAAAGAATTGGTATGGCTCCAATGGCTACACCTAGACAAGCTGATGTATTATTGGTAACAGGATATTTAAGTGTGAAAACCTTAAGAAGAGTTATATATACTTATGAACAAATGCAAAATCCAAAGTATTTGGTGGGATTTGGTTCATGTACTCTAAATGGTGGAGTTTATTATGACTCATATGCAGTTATTTCAAGATTGGATTATTACTTACCTGTTGATTTATATATAGCAGGTTGTATGCCAAGACCTGAGGCTGTAATGAGTGGATTTAAAAAATTAATGGATATGATAAAAAAAGGTGAAGCTTTAGGATGGAAAAGATATGAAAAATATTATGATTGGTATAAAAAGAACCAGGTTCGTGCCCTTGGGGAGGTGTATGTAAAAGATGAATTCCATGAATAATATAATTGAAGATATAAAATTAAAATTTAATCCTGAAAATGCTGAAATAGTGAACAAAAACCAAGTTGCAATAGATTTGAAAAACGAAGAAGTACATTCAGTTTTATCATATTTAAAATCTCTAGGTTGGAAACAATTAACTTTATTAACTTGTGTTGATTTTATTAAAGAAAATAAATTTCAACTTGTATACATATTAATGAATTGGGAAAATGCAATAACATTACAAATAAGAACTAAAATTGATAGGGATAATCCACAATTTAGAACAGTAACAAATATTTATCCTGGTGCAGAATTTTATGAAAGAGACGTTCATGAATTTTTTGGTGTAGAATTCGAAGGAAATGAAAAAGCTGATAAACCTTTGTTCTTAGAATTATGGGATGATTTACCACCATTAAGAAAAGATTTTGATCCATTAGAATATTCAAAGAAAAAATTTGATGTTAGAGAATATAAAGTTGATTTCATTCCGAAAGAAGGTGAAACTGAATGAAAAGAGAAGTAAAACTTTTTTTAGGTCCTAATCATCCTGGTATGCATGGTAATTTTAGTGTTCACCTTTATGTTGATGGAGATATTGTTGAAAAAGCTAGACCAGTTCCTGGAATGCTCCATCGAGGATTTGAAAAATTAATGGAAAGAAGATTGTGGATGAATAATCTTGCATTAATACCAAGAATTTGTGTTCCTGAACCTGATATAAACGAAATGGTTTATGCAATGGGAGTAGAAACATTAGCTAATGTTGATGTTCCTGAAAGAGCACATTGGATAAGAATGATTATTTTAGAATTAGCAAGAATTGCAAATCATTTAATGTCTTTAGGTGGAATAGGTGGTCCAACTGGATTGTATACAGGACCTAATTGGGCAATAGCGGATAGAGATTTAATTCTTGATATATTTGAGGAAATTACTGGAGCAAGAATATATCATATGTATATTGTTCCAGGTGGAGTTAGAAAAGATCTTCCTCAAGGTATAGAAAAGAAAATAGAGAGTTTCTTAGATTATTTAGAGAATAGGTTACCAGAATATGAAGATTTAATATTAAAAAATCCAATGGTTCAAGCAAGAACAGTAGATAATATTATTCTTCCTGAAGAGGTATGTTGGGAATTAGGAGTTACTGGTATAGGATTGAGGTCTTCGTCTGGAAAACCTTATGATATAAGAAAAGTTGATCCATATGCTAGATACGACGAAGTGGAATTTGAAGTACCAACTGCAACATACTCTGATGCATATACCAGGTTAACAATAAAATATAAAGAAATACAACAAAGTATTAAAATAATTAGACAAGTATTAGATAAAATGCCTAAAGAGGGTCCTGTAAGAGTTAGTTTTTCAAGAGGTAGTGCATTAAGATGGAGAGTGCCTAAAGGACAAGTATTTAGTCACATTGAGTGTGCACGTGGCGAATATGGTTATTATATAGTTTCTGATGGTTCAAATATGCCATATAGAATAGCTGTTAGAGGAGCTTCATACCCACAGGGATTATTAGGAATTGAAAAATATTTACCTGGTACAAGAATAGATGATGTAGCTATTTGGTTAGATACAATGGGAGTATGTGCTCCAGAAATTGATAGGTAGGTGAGGTGAGAAAATGTCTGAAATAAATAAAAGCTTCTTTTCACCAGCAAAAGCTTGGAAATATTTAACAAAGAAACCGGTAACTTTACCTTTAGATGATATTATAAAGAATCCAAGAGAAGCTGCAGATAATTATAGAGGTTTTCATACAAATGATTGGGAAAAATGTATTGGTTGTGGAACATGTTCTAAAATATGTCCTGCTGAAGCTATAAATATGATAAAAATTCCTGAATTACCAGATGAGGAAGGCTCAAAACCAGAAAGACCTGCATTTGATTATGGGAGATGTACTTTCTGTGGTTTATGTGTTGATATATGTACAACAGGTTCATTAAATATGTCAAAAGAATATATACATCTATCAAAAGATCCAAATACATTCTTTTTCTTACCAAAAGAAGATGGAATTCATCATATAGAAGTTGAAAAAGCATATCAAAGAACAGAAGATTCTGAATTACTTGATCTTGAAAGAGTTCCAATGGAAATTCTTGATGCTGATACTAGGAAAAAAACATTTCTTGAAGTAGTAAAAGGCTTTTCGAAACAACAAGCAATAGAAGAAGCAGCAAGATGTGTTGACTGTGGAATTTGTACAAAAACATGTCCTGCACATATGGATATTCCAGATTATATTAGAACAGTATATGATGATAATGTTGAAGAAGGATTAAGATGGTTATATAAAACAAATCCATTACCATTAGTTTGTGGTAAAATGTGTACTCATAGATGTGAGACTGCATGTACTATTGGGCATAGAGGAGAAGCTGTGTCTATAAGATGGTTAAAAAGATATATAGTTGATCAAATTCCAGCAGAAGAATATCATGATGTTTTAAAACATGATCAACAAATTATTAAGAAAACAGATAAAAATGTTGCTATTGTAGGTGGAGGTCCTGCAGGTTTATCAGCTGCATATTATTTGATATTAATGGGCTATAAAGTTACAGTGTTTGAAGCTGAAAAAAGACCTGGTGGTGTTTTAAATTATGGTGGACCAACATATAGATTACCACTTGAGTCATTTGAAAAAGATTGGAAGTATATAGAATCATTAGGAGTAGAATTTAGATTTAATACAAAAGTTGGAGTAGATGTAACATTAGAAGAATTGAAGGATAATTATGATGCAGTATTTTTATCTACTGGTTTTACATTAGGTAGATCAACTGGCGTTCCTGGAACAGAGCATCCTATGGTAAAACAAGCTATGGTTGTATTAAAAGAAATGAAATATTATATAATTGGAGATGGACCAAAGCCATATATTCCTAAAAAATTAGTTGTTATTGGTGGAGGAAATGTTGCTATGGATGTGGCTAGAACAATGGTAAGATTACAAAATATAGAATATGGTAAGTCAGAAGTTCATGTTGTAAGTTTGGAAAGAACATTAGATGAAATGCCTGCTGATTGGGATGAAAAACATGAAGGTGGAGAAGAAGGAGTAATCTTCCATCCAGGTTGGGGACCTATTGAAATAACAACAGATAGTGATAAAGTTAAAAAGGTTAGATTTAAAAAAGTTTTGTCTATATTTGATGAAAACAGAAGATTTAATCCAAAATATGATGAATCACAAGTTTTAGAATTAGAAGCTGATTTAGTTGTTGAAGCAATTGGTCAAATGCCTGATTATTCTTATTTACCAGAAGATATTAAAGAAAAAGTAACTATTGAAAGAGGACGACTAAAGACTGATGAATACAATCATGTTATAGGAGTTCCTTGGTTGTTTGCTGGTGGAGATATAGTTCATGGTCCAGATATAATTCATGGTATTGCAGATGGTCATAAGGCTGCTCAGGGAATAGATTTTTATTTAACAGGTTATGATAAAGATAAAAAATAAAGTTTAAAATAAAAAAGGTGAGGGATCCCCTTCACCTTTTTTATTTTATAATATTTCGTATAGTGGTATCTAGAGAAGTACTTAGAGAAAATGTAACTGTATCTAGATTTGATTTTGGATAGTAATAATAATTAAATTCTAAATTTATAGGTATATTTTGATCTAAAAGAAGATAGATTTCCGGTGAAATTACACAAGATAGTCCAAAAAGATTATCATAGTCTACATTTTTATAAATTAAGTTTAATGTTATATCAGTATCTCCTATAGAAAATAAATTATAAAAATTTGTTCTTTTATTGGAATTATCAGAAAAATTTAGTAGTTCTAGGTTTACACCTAAAATTTGCTTTGCTGAATTTAAGCTATCTAATAATTCATCATTTTCCTTGATTAATGAAACTTTTCCATATAATGGATTAAACACGTAGTTATTTGAATAATCCAATTCTATACTAAATGAATTCAATATTGGAGAGTAATTATCGAAAAAATAAGCTGTATTAAATGAAAAAGCATGGATATTGTTATTTAAACTATTCATAAAATAATATTGACCTGTAAAATATAATCCTAAATTATATAAATTTTCAAATATTATATAAGGACTTAAATAATAATTGTTAGAATCTAAGAATTGTCCATCAACTCCCAAATGTGTTGTTGAAGCAATAACTTTTGATGATTGGCCTATATCCAATTCATTTGGAATAGATAACATAAAATTACCATTTAAATCCTGTATATCAAAATAATAACTTTTCAAATAATTAAGCTCTAAGATTGTCCAAGGATTAGGATTTAAGTTTAAATTAGTAGTTAATCCAATATCAATTAAATTATAATTACTTGAAAATGTAGAATATTGGCCTAAATCAATATTATAATATGGATATTTTTCAAAGGATAAAGAAACAAATTGTGTTGAATAATTATTTGTATATTTGAAATCTCCTTTTAAATTAAATTCATATGCATCATACTTAGAATTATTAGAGTTAATTATATTACTACTAATTTGAATTGGGAAATGATTATTATGTCTTTCTATATCAAAAGTATGCATATCAGGGTCTAAGTCTATTATCATTGGTTGTATATATTCTAATTCAATATTTTTAGTTGTTATAAATTCTTTCGTTCCATCATCAGTTATAATTCTAACTTTTGTTGGGATTTTCATATTATCTAAATCAATTAAAATTTTCTTTTTATTATTTGATAATTTTATAGATGCATCAAAATTTTTTGGATTTTCAAAAAGATCATATAAAATATCTTTTTCTACGTATTTTGAAAGGAAATCCAAGAAATCTTTTTTAGATGGTGTTTTATCTCTATAATAATGATAATATTCTGATAATATTTTTATCATTTTATTTCTTGTTAAATAATCTTCTAATGAAAATAATGCTCTTTTCCCTTTATTATAATAAATGTATGAAGTAAAATTTGCAGGGATTTTAGTAATATCATCTGTTATTGCATTTTTAATATTATAATAACCTAAATTAAAAATTGCTGACTGATCTAGTTCTGAAAAATTTTTTACAATATTAGTAGAAATGCTTTTTACCAATAGGTCAGGTAAAAAAACATTGTATAATTTATCATCACCATATCTTTCATACATTGAAATATGAGCAGCATAATCAGCTAATGATTCGCTCATAAAATTGTTGTTAGCAAAATCTACTCCAACGCCTATTCCAAACCACATATGGGCTAATTCATGAGATACAACATAAAACGTTAGTGGTTCAAATAAACCTGGTAATATTAAATCAGCTGTAGTAAAAAAACCATCTCCTAGCAAGAACATGCCATCAGCAGCCATTCCATATATTCCTGGATAAGGATCTTGAACAACATTTATTTTTTTATATTTTAATTCGCCAAAATTTTTTGTGTGCAATTCTAATGTTTTTATTACATGTGTAACCATAATAGCCGCTCTTTGTTCTTGACCTTTTCTAAACCAAATATTAATTTCATAATTTTTTGTATTTAATGTAAGTTTTTTATATGAATTTTTATTTACTAATACTAAAGGCATAGATCTATATTTTCCATATGAATGGTATTCCTCGTCATTATATATGCCTGAAATTATGGGGATAAAGTTTTTGTTTAAATTTTCAAATTTTATCGAAACATTATGTGAAGGAAGTAAATAATCTGTATTTTTATTAATAATTATTGGATACCATCCAAATCTCCATATTAATATATCATCAAAAACAACATTATCAGGTGCATTTCCATCAATTAAATACGTCTTAAATTTTATTATTAATGTTTTTTCTTTTGAATTTACCTTTAAAAGGGAATTTTTTATTTGATAATCTCTAAATTTTTTTGATGGATAGTCTTCTATAGTATAATCTAAATAATTATTATTTTCATCTTTAACTTCTAAAATTTCAATTTTAGATTTTACCTTTGATTCAAATAATGCGTTTATATAAGGATTATCTTTACTTTCTAAGTTAGGAAATAAAGCAAAATATGGATCTTCATTATTTGAAAGATGTACTTTTAAGGTGCCGTATATAACTTTTAAATTTTCTACATACCTAACGGTTAACTCATAATTTGCTGCAAATATTGAATAAGAAAATAATATAAACATTAGTAATATATATTTTTTCACTAACATCCCTCCTAAAATTTTTTGATAAAAACAATTGATAAAAACAATTAGTATTATATCATAAACTATATAAATTATGATATAATAATTTACATATAAAGTTAAAAATTACACTAAAAAAGGAGAGAAAAAATGAAATTTTTACATACTTCTGACTGGCATCTAGGGAGAAGACCTGCTGGTGGAATTGGAGAATATTCTAAAATACGTTATGAAGATTACTTTTTAGCTGCTGAATATATTGTTAATAAAGCTATTGAAAATAAAGTAGATATTTTTATTATTGCAGGAGATTTGTTTGATCGTAGTTCATTGTTGCCTGATATATTATTTAAAACGGAAAATATTCTTGAAAAACTTAAAAAATTTGGAATTATAACATTATTAATAGAAGGCAATCATGATAAAATTTATTCTCATGATGATTCCTGGATATTCTATTTAGAAAACAAAGGATTAGTTAAAGTACCAAAATTTGAAAAAAAAGGAGATGACTATAATTTTTTTCCTATAAAGATAGATAATATAAATTTTTACGGGATACCATATCATGGAATACTAATAGATGATATTCTTTTAGAATTGTCGAAAAAATTAAATAAAAATGAAAAAAATATTGTAATTGTACATACTGGAATTGGTGGAAAGTTCATTCCAGGATGTACAAAAAAAGAAATAATAGATTTGTTTAAAGATAAAGTTTTATATATGGCTGGAGGTCATTTGCATACTTATAACGTATATCCTAAAAATGATCCTTATTTTTTTGTTCCAGGATCTCCAGAATATTGGGATTTAAACGAAAATGAAAATAAAGGATATATAATTTTTGATACAGAAATTAAAGAATATAATTTTTATTTGTCAAAAAAAAGAAAACTTACATCTTACGTTTTTGATTCAACAGAAAATATTATAGAAGAAATAAAAAATATTAATGTTGAAAACAATGAAATACTTAAATTAAAAATTACAAATGATTCTAACAAATTAATAGATATTAAGCTAATAGAAGAAATTTTAAAAAGTAAAGGGGCATTAAAAGTAATAACACAGATAAAATATACCATTAATGAAGAATATAACTCTTTTGAAGAGGTTGATACAAAAAGTATAGAAAATAAAGTTATTAAAAAATGGGAAAATATTTTTTCTAAAAATAGCATTGATACAGTGGATTATATAGAAATATTAAAAGACAAAGTTGAAGAAAATGAAAACGAAATTTTTGATGTATTTGATAATTTTTTAAATAAATTAATAGAAGGTGATTTAAATGAAGATAAATAAAATTACCTTAAAAAATTATAGGAATCATATAAATAAAATATTTGAATTTGAAAACGGAATAAATCTTTTATTAGGCAATAACGGAGCTGGGAAAAGCTCTGTTTTTGAGGCCTTGGGTATTGCTCTTTTTGATGTTGAACCAAGAGATAAAAATCTAAAAAATGCTGTAAATAAAGATGCGAAATTTGCAACAATAACTATAGAATTTACTGGAAATGATTTGGTAGATTATATAATTGAAAGAAAAATAGGAAATCAAAGTAAATTCATTTTAAAAGAAAAATATGGAAATATATTATCCGAAAGAAAAGACATAATATTAAAAAAGATCAGCGAATTAACAGGAATTAAAGGTAAAAACGCAAAGGAAATTTTTAAAAATGTTATGAGTGCTTATCAAAACGATCTTGTGAATGTATTCAATTTGAGCCCTTCTCAAAGAAAAGAGTTATTTAATAAAATATTCGATACTGAAATATACGAAAAAATTTCATATTCTCTCTTATTTACAGAAAATAAATATAAAAGTAATTTAGAAAAAATTGAAGAGAGAATCAATGTTTTGGAAGAACATTTATCAGATTATGATGGAATTGAAGAAAAGGCTGATGAAGTTGATAATAAAATTAAAGACTTAAAAGAGAATATTTCAATTCTAAAAAAAACAGAAAAGAGATTGGAGGAAGAAAAAAACAATATTATCATTGAAATAAATAAAATAAAAGAAATAATGCACTTATTTGAAATGCAAAAAACAATACTTAAAAATAATGAAGATAAAAAAATGAATTTAGAAGAACAAATAAAAAATGCTCAAAAGTCAAAGAAAATATTAGAAAAAACAAAAGATGGATATATAATATACATAAATTCTGAAAAACAATTAAACGAGTTAAATAACTCAGAGAAAAAATTAATACAAAAATTTGAAACAAAAAATACGTTGCAAAAAGACTTAATTAAATTAGAAAATGAAAATAACCTAACTAAAGAAAAGGTTAAAAATCTAAGCGAAAATATAGAAAATATAACAAATGATTTGTTTAATAATAAAAACAAGATATTAGAATTAAATAATTTGATTAATTCTTATCAATTGGAATTTGAAAAAATACTAAAAAAAGAGTCAATTTATGCAAAAGAAAGAGTTAAATTTGAAAGTGATTTTAAAGTGTATAATAATATAATTATAAATTTAGATAACATAGAATCTGAATTAGAAAAAGAAAAAGAAATATTAGAATTAAAAAATAGAAACTTAAATCATTTAAATGAATTGGAAAACAAGTATCAAATAATAAAAGAGAAAATTGAAAAAGAGAATAACTTAAAATTAACACTTGAAAAATTGAATATTAAAATAGAAAATCTAAAGAAATCTAAATCGCAACTGTCAAATGGTATTTGTCCCATATTAAATGAGAAATGTTTAAATATTGAAGAAAAAGGTGGAAGTTATAATTACTTTAAAAAATCAATCAGTGAATTGAAAAAAGAGATTAATAAAATAAATAATGAAATAAAAAGTCTCAACAACCCTGAAAAGGAAAAAATAATGTTGGAAGAAAAAAGAAATGAAATAAAAATTAATATAAATACTTATGAACATAAAATAAATGAATTTAATGAAAAAAAACAACTAAAAGAAAAGTTATTAAAACAAAAAAAAGCATTAGAAGAGAGATATACAGATCTTTTTGAAAAAGAAAAATATTTAGAGAAGATTTCAAATAATATAATTTCATCAAAAACAGAAATCAATAACGAAATAAAAAATTTAATGAAGCAGATAAAAGATTTGAAAAAAGAAAATTTTGATTATACCGAAAAAATTCGAAAATTGCAAAACGAGTTAGACCTATTTAAAAAAGAAATAGCAAAAAATATAGAAAAAATAGATAAGTTAAACATTTTGATTAAGGAATATGAAAATATTGATATTGAATTAGAAAATTTAAGAAAGAAAAAAGATGAAATTGAAAAAACTAAAATAAAATATAAAAGAGATTATGAAGAATATATAGAACATAAAAAAACAGCTGAGAATCTTGAAAAATATTCTATAGAATTATCAAAAATTATAAAAAATATAATAAAAATAAAAAACAAAATATTTGAGTTAAATGAAGAAATTAAAAAGCATAAAATTTTAGAAGAATTAGAAAAGGAAAAAACGAATTTAGATTTTAATTTAAAAGAGATTAAAAATTCGTTAATTAATTTAAATTCAGAATATAGTTCTTTTGAAAACGAAAGAAAAAACATATTAAACAGATTAAAAGAAAAACAGGAAAAAATTAAAAAAATAAATACATTAAAAAAAGAAAAAAAAGTTATTGAAAAGAAATACATTCTTACAAAAGAATTTAGAGATAAAATAAAATCTATGGGAAAATATGTAAGCTCGGAATTTACCAATATTATTTCCAATATTGCTACTGAAAATTACAGAAAAATATCGGGTAAAAATGAAGAGATTATCTGGAATTCAGAAAAAGAATATTTAGTTGTTTTAAGAGATCTTATAAAAGGAGATCGGGAATTTTCAATTCTTTCGGGTGGAGAACAAGTTAGTGTTGCTATCTCTATTAGAACAGCTCTAGCAAAATTTTTATCAAAAGCTAATGTGTATATTTTAGATGAACCTACGATCAATCTTGATGAAGAAAGACGTATTATGCTTGCAGAAAATCTCAAAAACATGTTAAATGAGATTGAACAGGTATTTATAGTAACTCACGATGGTACATTCTCAGAAATGGCAGAAAATATAATTAAATTATAAGTTATATTTAATTATTAATCCCAGCATATTTTGC
>NZ_BAAHYY010000038.1:0-19963 GCF_054657315.1 Marinitoga arctica
CTTTAAAGGAATAGAAAGACTCGGGCTTGAAAAGGAATATATATTAGACTATCCAAATATTGAAGTAAAAAACAGTTTTTCAAGATTAATATTAGAGGCAAATTATGGAATAGAAACATCGAAAATAAAAGAATTAAACAGAACAATAATAAAGTCATTATTAAAAAATGACATAAAAGGATTAATAGAAGAAATAAAGAAAATAATAAGTGCAATACCGTATAACTTACACAAAAAAGAAGAAAAGTATTATCATTCATTAATATTTACAATAATAGCATCAGCGGGAATAGACATAAAAGCAGAAGAATTAACAAACCTAGGAAGAAGTGATTTAGTACTAGAATATGAAGACAAAATATATTTATTTGAAATAAAATTAGACAAAAGTGCAGAGGAGGCCATAAATCAAATAAAAGAAATGAAGTATTATGAAAAATACAGTGGAAAAGAAATATATATAATAGGAATAAATATCAATTCAGAAAAAAGGAATATTGAGGATTATATTGTTGAGAAGATATAAACTCCAATGGATTCCATAATTAAAAAAACTCTTCCAGAATCGAGATGGAAGAGTTTTTTTATTAATATTATTCGGTATAACCAATTTTCCAATATTCAACAAGACGTTTTGGGATTTTATCGGTAAAATCTGGCAATTTTTGTTTCATGTAGAATGAATTTCCATAATAAGGTTTGGTTGTTCCTGTTAATTGTTTTACTATATATAATTCATCTTTTGCTCTGGTAACTGCAACGTAAAATAAACGTTCTTCTTCATCGAGTTTTTTATCCTTTAAAGCCATTCCGTTTGGGAAATCTCCTGGATTAACAGAAATAATTATTACAACTTTCCATTCAAGACCCTTTGCACCGTGAACAGTAGTTAATGTAATTTTTTCAACTTTTCTATCTTTTTCTGCTCCTTGAATTTCAATATTTTCACTTAAAGCTAATTCTTCTAGAAATTTATCAAGAGTTTCATATCTTGAGGCAATTTCCGATAGCCTTTCTACATCTAATTTTCTTGAATAAGCATCTTTAAAGTTTAATTCAAGATATTCTCTATAAAATTCTAAGTGTATGTAATCAATTAAATCTTGAGGATTTTCTGTTTCATTTTCATATAGGTATAAAATAATATCTTTTAATTTTGGATATTTTTTCAAGTTTATTTGTTCAAAAGCATCATAAGGGGTTGTGTATTCCATTAGATTATTATAAAATTCATTTGTAATTTTTGTCATAGTTTTCTGGCCAATTCCGGGGAATAATTTTAATACTCTTGACCAAGAAATATTATCAAATGGATTTGCGATAATTTTTAAAAAGGCCATTATATCTTTTATATGTCTTGTTTCTATAAACCTTTTTCCTGATAATAGTTTATATGATATTTTGTTAGCATCTAATTTTTGTTGTAATGTCATTGATAAACTATGAGAACGATATAAAATAGCTATGTCTTCAGGAGAAATTCCTTCATCAAATTTATTTTCTATAAGTTGAACAACAAAATCTGCCTGTTCTAATTCATCATATGTTTTTACGATTTTTGGTTTGAAATTAAATGAAGATCTAAAAGGTTTTAATTTTTTTGGAATAGAATGAGTTGGAATTAAGTAATTTTCCAGTTCTACTATTTCAGGTACACTTCTATAATTAGTCTGTATTTTAAATAATTTAACGTTTTCATGATTTTGGAAATCTTCTACATTTTCAAATCTTGACCCTCTAAATGAATAAATACTTTGAGAATCGTCACCCACGACTATAAGATTTTTATGAATGCTAGACAAGAATTCAACAATTCTTAGTTGAACTAAACTAGTATCTTGGAATTCATCAACTAAAACCCATTTATATTTTGAGGCAATATGATTTCTAATTTCTTCATTTGTTTCTAATAATCTTAAAGTATTTATTAACATATCATCATAATCCATGGCATTTATTTTTTGTTTTAATTCTATATAATTCATATAGATTTTTTCTATATCATCTTCATAATCTATTAAATATGGAGCAACATCTAAAATAGCTTCTCTTATGGACTTTAACGTGTTAGCAGCATAACCAATTATTTTTAAAATTACACCTTCATTTGGTATTTGTTTTGCTTCTTCTTTTGTTAAATTGTTTTTATATTCATTTTTAGCAATTCTCATTAAGTCTTTAGAGTCTTCTGAATCTAAAATTGAAAAGTTGTTTTCATATCCTAAAACTTTTGCATATCTTCTAAGAATCATATTACAAATGTGGTGAAAAGTACCAGTTGTAAGTGAGGAAGTGTCAATATTTGTAACGTTTTTTACCCTTTCGATCATTTCTTTTGCTGAGGCTCTTGTGAATGTAACAAGCAAAATATTTTCTGGTTTTATACCTTGAGATAATAAATAGGCTATTTTATAAGTAATAACCCGGGTTTTCCCAGAACCCGGGCCAGCAATTATTAATGTTCTTCCATTGGAATTAACAACAGCATCTAATTGTTCTTTATCTAATTCTTCTTTGAAAAATTCTGGAATAATGTATTCACTTTTTTTTATGTTAAACACTTTTTCGTCCATAATTTCCTCCATTAAATCCTTTTTTACAATTCTTTTCCAAGCATTGAACTGAGTTCTTTAAGTTGGGCGCTTCTACTTGGATGTCTTAATTTTCTTAAAGCTTTAACTTCTATTTGTCTAATTCTTTCTCTTGTAACATTGAAATATTGACCGACCTCTTCTAATGTTTTAACCTTTCCATCAAGAAGTCCATATCTCATTTTTAATACCATGGCTTCTCTTGGTTGTAATGTATCTAATATTTTTTCTAATTCTTCTCTTAAAAGCATTTTCATAGCTACCTCTGAAGGCTTATCTAGTGAATCATCAGCTATAAAATCACCTATAGTTGAATCATCTTCATCGGATGATCCTAATGGTGAATCAGCAGATATAGTTTCTCTAGCTGTCAATAGAATTTCATTAACTTTTTCAACAGTTTTACCTGTTAAATCTGCTAATTTTTCAGGAGATGGATATTCTCCATATTCCTGCAAATATTCTCTAATTATTTTATTAAATTTATTTATTGTTTCTACCATGTGAACAGGGATTCTAATAGTTCTTGCTTGATCTGCAATTGCTCTTGTGATTGCTTGTCGTATCCACCATGTTGCATATGTACTAAATTTGAATCCTTTTTTATAATCAAATTTATTTACAGCTTTAATAAGACCAATATTACCTTCTTGAATTAAATCAAGGAAAGATAAACCTCTACCGACGTATTTTTTTGCAATAGAGATTACTAATCTTAAATTGGCTCTTATTAATTCATCTCTTGCTTTTTTATTTCCTTCATGTGCTCTTTTTGCTAATCGTTTTTCTCTTTGAGGAGTTAATAATTTTATTTTTCCTATTTCTTTTAAATAAACTTTTATAGGGTCTTTTAAAGACATATTATCAAATACCTGCGTAACGCCCTCTTCTAAATAGTCCATTAGTTCAATAGTAGCAGTACCTTCTGATTCTATAATTTCTTCTATTTCATGAATGCTTTCATCATCTAATTGAGAACCGTCATCAACCATAATGCCTTCTTTTTCAAGAGATTCATATATTTTTTCAATTAGTTCAGTATCCAATTCTGAAGGTAATGTTTTATCTATATCTTCATAGGTTAAAACCATATTATTTTTTTTAGCTTTTTTTATCAACTCTTTTATAATTTTTTCAAAAGGTTTTGGAGGTTTATAATTTTTTTTCTTTTTCTTTTTTACCTCTACAAACTCTTCAGATTTATCAATTTCTCCTATTTCTAAATTTCCTATTTCTTCAATAGCCTTCATTAAATTTTTATCTGCCATTAAAAAACACCTCCTCGCTTTTTGAGGGTAGCGAGTATATCAATAATTTTTTTCATTATAACCTTTTTTTCTTTTGGATCTGTAGTATTATTAAGTTTCTTTCTTAGTTCCGTAATCTCTTTTTCTTTTCGGATTTTATCTACCGATTGTATTAGACTCTGAAAAATCTTTTCTGGTTCTATTTCATAATCAAAATTCCAAATTAATTTTATTAAGTCAATTAATTCTTCGCTACCATTCTCAAGTATTTCAGATAAATCATAACCATTTTCTGTGAAATCTAAAAATTCCTTTCCTAAATTTTCGAAATCGTTAGCGGAAAGATGTTCTTTTATTTTATCTCTATATTTTTTATGTTTTATCCATAACCATATTAATTGCTTGTCTAATTCATTATGTTTCTTTTCAGGTAAATTATTTTCATTTTCAATAGAAGCATATGGAATAATTTTTTTATTAAATTTTTTATACTTTAGAATGTTTTCTATTGATTTTTTAATATTTTTTTCTGGTTTTAATAGTAATAAAGAAATTCTTTTAATAAATGTATCTAAAATAACAGCATGTTTAGATCGTTGGAATTTTAAATACCATTCAGCCATTTTTTCTAGATATTGTTCTATACCAAATTCGTCATTAATATTATATTTGTCTTTATAGTATTCTGGAATGAATTCATAGAATTTCTTTGAATTTTCTAAAGTATTTAAAATACCGGATTTTCCAGATTTTTGAATTAGTTCATCAGGATCTTTAGCATTATATTGAGAAATAGCTACTTGAAAACCATAAGATAATAAATAATCCAATGATTTTAATGTTGCATTTTGCCCAGCCTCATCCATATCAAACATGGTGATTACCTTATCAGTTAAATTTATTAATTTTTTTGCATGATTAGATGTAAATGCTGACCCTAAAATAGCTATAGAATTTTCAAAACCATTAATATGCATATTTATAGCATCAAAATAACCTTCGACTAAAATAGTATATTGTTCTCGTTTAATAATGTTTTTTGCTTTGTCATATAAAAACAAAATATTGGATTTTTGAAAAAAGTCATTTTCAGGACTATTTAAATATTTAGGGGTTTCGTTGTTTATAGAACGCCCAGCAAAAGCTACTATTCTACCAAAATCATCTTTTATAGGTATTATTATTCTATTTTGAAAAATTTCACTACCGTTACTTCTTAATATACCAAGATCATTTCCGATACTTATTGGCAAGTCAAAGTCATCTAAAATTGATGATTTTAAAGAGCCGTTGGAAAATCCAAGCTCAAATTTTTCAGCATATTCCCTATTAATACCTCTGTTAATAAGATATTTCCATGCAGAATGGGATTTTGGAAGGTTTAATAGTATTTCTCTATATTTCTTATGATAGCTTTCAAAAATTTGTAATTCTATAGGTAATTCTTTTCTTTTTAAATATTGAGATATATCTATTCCTGCCATAGATGCTGCTTTTTTAACGGCATCAACAAAATTTAGTTGTTCGTATTTTTGTATAAAACTTATTGGATCACCGTGAGCGCCGCATCCGAAACAATGAAAAGTGTTTGTTGCAGGGAAAATAAAAAAAGAAGGTGTATCTTCAGGGTGAAATGGACATAATGCCGTATAATTCTTTCCTGTTCTTTTCAAGGAAAGATAATTTCCGACAATGTCTTTTATATTTAATCTTGAATTAATTTCTTCAATAACTTCCTTTGGTATCAAAATACCATCCCCATATAGCAAAATTATGGGAACGGAAAAACCGTTCCCTTATTATGCAACATTTTGTGATATGATCCAAATCATCTCTTTGAGAATTGTGGAGCTCTTCTTGCCTTTCTTAAACCGTATTTCTTTCTTTCTACTTCTCTTGGATCTCTTGTTAATAAACCGTATTTTCTTAATACAGGTCTTAAGTTTTCGTCAAATTGTAATAAAGCTCTTGCAATACCTAATCTTATAGCACCAGCTTGACCATTCATTCCGCCGCCTTCAACAGTAATTACTAAGTCGAATTTACCTTCGTTTTCTGTAACTGTTAATGGTTCTAAAGCGTGTTTTGACCAAACAGGGTTATTATTGAAATATTGAGTTAAATTTTCGAATTCTTTTTTATTTACTCTTACTTTACCTTCACCAGGTCTTAAGTGTACTCTTGCGATAGAAGCTTTTCTTCTACCTGTGCCATAATAATCTATTAATTCAGCCATGCATTATTCCCTCCTTATAATTCCAACTTTTCTGGTTTTTGTGCTTCATGAGGGTGATTAGAACCAGAATAAACCTTTAGTTTTTTGAACATATGTCTTCCTAATGTAGTTTTAGGAAGCATTCCTTTTACAGCTTTTTCAATTAATCTTTCAGGATATTTTTCTAAAATTTCTTTTGCAGTTTGTTCTTTTATACCACCTGGATATCCTGTATGTCTATAATATTTTTTTTGTGTCCATTTTTTACCTGTTAAGACAATTTTTTCAGCATTTATCACAATTACATAATCACCTGTGTCAACATGAGGTGTATATGTTGGTTTATGTTTTCCTTGCAAAATTTTTGCTACTTGTGCAGCTAATCTACCTAATGACATACCTGCTGCATCAACAACATACCATTTTCTTTCTACTTCTTCATTTTTTGCTAAATAACTCTTTTGAGTCATAATTGAAGCCATTTTGCTGTCCTCCTTTCTTAGGAAAAAAAGTTCTTTATTCTTTTATATAACAAGTCTCCTAAAATACCGTTTAAAACAAATTTTATCATATTAAATGCAATTATAGTTACAATAAGAGTCCAACTTGTTAATCCAAAGTAATTTGCAGCTTCACTAAAAGACATTTTAAAATAAATTGGAATAATAGCCATATTCATTAAAACCATAACTATACCTACACCAAAAGAAGCAATAACATATTTCATATATTTATTTATATTTAATTTAAATATTGTAAGTATTGAAATAAAGGTAAAGATAGCTACAAAATCCATTGAGACACCAATTAAATCGCCCGACTTAACGAAATAAAATACAAGATCTTTAGTAATTAATGAAAACATTGCAGTTTTCCAATCAAATAAAAATAATGAAGCGATTATTAACAAAGCACTTGGATCAAATTTTAAAAAATTTGCAAATGGGAAAATCGGGAATTCTAAAAACATTAATAATACAGATAATGCTCCCAATATTCCTGCCGTGGACAAAATTTTTACACGGCTCATACTATCACCCTTACCTTTCGGGATAAACACTTACTAATTTTCTGTTATTTTTCTTTTCGAATTTTACATAACCTTCTATTTTAGCAAAAATTGTATGATCTTTTCCCATACCCACATTATTACCTGGGTGGAAATGTGTTCCTCTTTGTCTAACGATGATATTTCCTGGTATTACTTTTTGACCATCACCTTTTTTTACACCGAGGTACTTTGGTTTAGAATCTCTTCCGTTTTTTGCAGTACCTCCACTCTTTTTAGAAGAAAAGAGTTGAAGATTTATTTTCATTATTTATTCACCTCCACTTTCAAGTTATCAGGATAACTCTTTTCGATACCTTTTAAAGCATCATGCAAGTATTTTATTAATTTATCAGACATTTCATTATTAGTCCAGTTAATTTTTAAATATCCATCTTTCTTTTTGAACTTCCCAATTTTTTCGTTTTTTATAATTTCTGCAACAAATTGTGTTAAAACACTAACAGCGCTACAAACAATATCTTTTCCAAATTCATCAAATTCAGCATGTCCTTTAATTTCAACATAATTTTTTTTGAAATTAAATTTCACATCAATCATGCTTCGATTTTCTTAATCTTTAATGCTGTGTAATGTTGGCGATGTCCTTTTTTTCTTCTATAATTTTTTCTTCCTTGGAACTTTACAACTAAAACTTTTTTATTTTTTCCATGTTCTACTACTTCAGCAATAACTTTAGCGTTCTCTACATAAGGTTTTCCAATTTTTGGAGAATCACCTTTAACGAATAAAACTTTGTCTAAAACAACTTCAGCGCCTTGTTCATATCCGTTTAATTTTTCTGTGTAAAGTTCCATTCCTTCTTCTACTCTGTATTGTTTTCCGCCAACTTCGATAATAGCGTACATATAGTCACCTCCTCTTGAAATAGTCATAATGGGCTAAGGTACCATAATGGCTTTAAGACCTTAGATCCTTTCCGGAATATTTTATCATATTTCTCACTAAGCATTGATTAAACTTATGTTAAAATTATAAATCGGTTTGATTATTGTTATAAATATCTTTATAGTGTAACTTTAGTTACGGAATATTATATACAAATAGTATATAATATATTCGGATAAAAAATATCGTATTTAAATAAATTATATATAAAAATATTATGATAGAGGTGATGAAATATGAGGAAATATCGAGTTGAAAAAGAAAAGTGTATTGCATGTAGGGCTTGTGTTAGAACAGCGCCAGAAAATTTTAAAATTGAAAATGGAAAAGCCATCGTTTTTAAACAACTCGAAAATGAAGATGAATTAAATAAAAGCGAAAGAGCAAAGGAAATATGTCCAACAAATGCTATATTTTATTTAAATGGAGAACCAGTGACTGGTGAATCAAAGGTTAGAGAAACAATTGAAAAATATCCAGAATTAAAAGATGTGTTAACTAAGATATCTCCGAAATTTAAAACAATGCAAAATCCAGTTATGTGGAATACTATAGCAAAATATGCTACATTTAAAAATGCAGCTAAAATGTCAGGTGTTTCTTTATGTGAAATATTGCATACCGTTAATAAGGCATTAGGTTTGGAAAAGGAACTATATAAATTATTTCCAGAATGTATTAGAGAAAATAAAAAAACTTTTAATAGTGTTGAAATTACTTGGGAAGAACCTGAAAATCTGATTAAAATTAATGAAAATAATTTAGAAAATATTGGATTAATTGTTACCCAACTTGAAGAGTTAAAGTCAGGGCAATCAATGGTATTCGAAGGTAATATTGAAATTGAACCCATTGTAAAAATAATTGAATCTAAAGGTTATATATACAATATAAATAGCATTAATCCATATAAAGCTCGTATTTCAGTATTTAATAAACCGTCTAATGAAAAGGTTAAAAAAGAATACGAGATCCTTGATGTTAGAACGATGCAAGTAGATCCTTTTGATATTATTATAAAAAAAGCATATTCATTAAATCCTGGGGAAGGATTTGTATTAGTTCAAACTTTTGTTCCAACACCTTTGATAAATATGTTAGATGGAATGGGTTTTGATGCAAAAGTTGAGCAAGTAGGTCCATATGAGGTGAAAGTATATTTTACTAGAAGGATAGAAAATGACATTGAGGAAGAAGGTTACATGAACAAACCAACTATTACAATACAGTCTGCAACTCCGGTAGGATATCCTATTATAATGAGATTATTACAGTCTAAAAGATTAAAAAAGGTTGTTAATATAAAAGAATTAAAAATTTGGGAAGAAACAGAGAAACATTTAGGATGGATAATAAACGGTAAAGCAGATATAAGCTTTTCAGCATTAATAACAGCAACAAAACTTAGAGAATTAGATGTAAAAATGCCAGTAGTTTTTGTATGGGACAATTTTTCTATAATTACAAGAGGATACAAAGCCAAATCATTAGAAGATTTAAAAGGAAGAAAAATTTATTTACCATTGTTTGAAGATGCACCGCCAGCAAAGATAACAAAATATTTAATTCAAGCAAAAGGATTAAACATAAATGATTTTGAATTTGTTTTTGGTAATCCTTTTGGAAGGCCAAAACAAATAATGATAGACTTTTTATCAGGAAAGGCAGATACAGTTCTTTTAAGAGAACCTGAAGCAGGATTTGTTATGAAAGCTATAGAGGAAAGCAATATAGAATATTCGGAATTACAATATGGAGAAATATGGAATGAAATAAATGAAGGGTTTGGATTATTGCCAAATGCAGGAGTTGTTTTTAATGGGAAATTAGTTAGAGAAAACAAAGAAATAGTTGATGTTGTTCTTGAAGAACTTAAAGAAGCGATTGATTGGGTGAACAATAATAAAAAGGAAGCTGCAAAACTTTCCTTTGATATGATGAGAGCACCAATTAAAAATGTTGAGAAATTTTTAGAAAGAGCTACATTTAAATATGTTTCAGGAAAAGAACTTGAAGAGAAAGTATATAAGTTTTATGATATTTTAATAAAAAATGATATTATTAATGCAACATTAGACGACAAATTAATGGATATATTTAAATTATAATAAAAAACCTTCCGGTTAAGCTGGAAGGCTTTTTATTAGATATTTATATCTATTCCAATAGGGCAATGATCAGAACCCATTATTTCCGAAAGAATAAAAGCATCTTTAACTTTTTCTTTTAAAGGGGTACTTACAAAGAAATAGTCTATTCTCCATCCAACATTTCTTTCTCTTGCACGAGTTTTATAATCCCACCATGTATAATTATTTGGTTCTTGATTAAACATTCTAAATGTATCAATGAAACCACTATCTAGTAATTTGTCAATCCATTCCCTTTCTATTGGTAAAAAACCAGATACTTTTTCATTTTCTTTAGGCCTTGCAAGATCTATTTCTTTATGTGCAGTATTAACATCACCACAAATGATTATATTAGGTTGCTTTTTTTTATAATCTTCTAAAAATTCTAAAAGATAATAATAAAAATCCATTTTATAATTTAATCGTTCTTCTCTTGCTTTTCCGTTTGGAAAATAAATATTAAATAGTGAAAAGTTTTCATATTCTGTAATTAATGTTCTTCCTTCAGAATCAAATTTTTCATTTCCTAATCCTTTTAGTATATTTTTTGGAGTAATTTTTGTAAAAGTAGCAACCCCACTATATCCTTTTTTTTCTGCTGAAACAAAGTATTTTTCCCATGGTCCATAATTTAAAAATTTTTTTGTTAATTGTTCTTCTCTAGCTTTTGTTTCCTGAATACACAGGATATCAGGATCTTCATTATCTAAAAATTCCAAAAATCCTTTTTTTATAGCTGCCCTTATTCCGTTTACATTCCAAGATATAATTTTCATATATTTCTCACCTCTCAAGATTAATAATATTATTATCTTAATTAAATTATAACATAATTTTCTATTTGAAATTTGCAAAATAAAATAGTAAAATTATATAAAATGAAAACTTTTGAACTTGGAATTTTTTGTTTTTGTTGAATTTATTTTGTTATGGATAAGGAATATTTGGAGCATATTATGCAAAAATGCAAATGATGTATTAAAATATTCAAAACTATTTATTAATAGGAGGCCATAAAATGGGAGTTTTAGAAGGATTAGAACCAAAAAAAGTATTTTATTTTTTTGAAAAAATAAGTAAAATTCCAAGATGTTCGGGGAATGAAAAAGCAATTAGTGATTATCTTGTAAATTTTGCTAAAGAAAGAAACCTCGAGTATATTCAGGATAAAGCATTAAATGTGATTATAAAAAAACCAGCAACAAAAGGATATGAAGATGTTCCTGGAGTTATCATTCAAGGTCATATAGATATGGTATGTGAAAAAACATCTGATTCGAATCATGATTTTTCAAAAGATCCTTTGAAATTACAAATTGAAGGTGATTATATTAAAGCTACAAATACCACATTAGGAGCTGATAATGGTATAGCTGTAGCTTATGCTTTAGCTATATTAGATTCAAAGGATATTGAACACCCAGCAATAGAAGCATTATTTACTACAGAAGAAGAAACAGGTATGACTGGTGCAAATAAATTAGATCCAAAGCATTTAAATGGAAAAGTCCTTCTTAATATAGATTCAGAAGAAGAAGGTATATTTTATGTAAGTTGTGCAGGTGGATTAAGAGATATTATCACACTACCTGTTAAGTTCAAAGAATCTAAAAATAAATATGGGTTAAAATTAAAGATTTCTGGTTTGCAGGGTGGCCATTCCGGAATGGAAATTATAAGACAAAGAGGTAATGCTAATAAATTGTTAGGAAGAGTATTATATGATTTATATAAAAAAATGAAAGTTGAGTGTGTTTCAATAAATGGCGGAGATAAAAGTAATGCAATACCAAGAGAAGCTACAGCTGAATTAGTTGTTGATAATTTGGAAAAAGCAAAAGAAATTGCTGAATATTGGGATAAAACATTTAAAAATGAATTAAATGTTTCTGATCCAGATGTAACAGTTTCAATTGAAGAAACAAATAAATTTGAAAAAGTATTAGATAATGAAACTTTTGAAAAAACAATATATATTCTGATGTTAGTTCATGATGGGGTTCAAACAATGAGTAAGTCAATTGAAGGATTAGTAGAAAGTTCAAGTAATTTAGGTGTTGTTAAAACATATGATAATAGGATAGAATTCACATCTGCAACGAGAAGCTCTGTGGAAACTTTAAGGGATTTAATACATAATAAAACAGAGATTATAGCAAAATTAGTAGGTGCAGAAATAAATACAAATGCACCTTATCCAGCATGGGAATATAAGCCAGATTCCAAAATAAGAGAATTAATGAAAAAAGTATATAAAGATATGTATGGTAAAGAACCAGAGATAGCAGCTATTCACGCAGGATTGGAATGTGGAATATTGTCTGGAAAAATGAAAGATGTAGATATGATATCTTTTGGACCAAATTTATATGATGTTCATACACCTCAAGAAAAAATGAGTATATCTTCTGTAAAAAGGACATGGGAGTTTTTAATCGAGGTTTTAAAGCAGATGAAAAGTTATTAAAAAAGCAGGCAAATCGCCTGCTTTTTTATTATATTACCCATTTTCCATTTTTCATAATTAATTCTTCTTTACCATCTTTTATTCCATATACATTCATTTTTTCATTTCCTATCATAAAGTCAACATGTGTAATGCTATTATTTAAACCAACTTCTTTTAATTCTTCTTCATTCATGTTTTCGCCATTTTCAACACATGTTGAATATGCTCTACCAAATGCAAAGTGTGATGCAGCATTTTCATCAAATAATGTATTATAAAATACTACATTTAATTGATAAATTGGAGAATCAACAGGAACTAAAGCGACTTCACCAAGATAACTAGCACCTTCATCTAAAGAAATAGCTTGTTTTAAAATTTCTTCACCTTTTTCTGCTGTTACGTTAACTATTTTACCATCTTTAAATTCCATTGTAAAACCATCAATTACATTACCGCCATAAACTAAAGGTTTGCTGTTTTTAACATATCCATTTACTTTATCTTTGTGAGGAGCAGTAAATACTTCTTCTGTTGGAATATTTGGTAAAAATACTACACCATCTTCATTTTTTTGTGTTCCACCTAACCATTTGTGATTTCTTGGCAATCCGACAGTTAAATTTGTACCGAGGCCTTCATATCTAAGATAATCATATTGCTTATTATTTAAATATTCTGTTTTTTCTTTTAAAGAATTTAAATGTTTATTCCATAATTCTACAGGATCATCAGTTTCATTAACTCTAACAGTTTTTAATATAGCATTCCATAAATCATTTATAGGATTTTCTGAATTAGGGAATACTTTTTTTGCCCATTTTTCAGAAGGTACTGCACCAATAGACCATGAAACTTTATCAGCCATTATAACTTTAGATACGTCTTTCATAGCAGTTTGCCTTGTTTTAGAATATTGACCTATTTTTTGTGGATCAATTGTTTTTAATATATCTGGGTCAGATCCTATAATACTTAAAAACGCACCTTTTTCATCACAGAAATATTTTGCCATGTCTACTTCCCATTGATGGAATTCATTTAGCAACTCATCATCTGCATGTTTTAGTTTTAAAAATAACATATATTCATCGTTATATACTGTATATACTTCTTTAGCACCTGCTTCATAAGCTTTTTCAGCTACTTTTCTAGTAAAATCCACAGCATCTATTGTAGATCTTAAAAAAACTCTTTGGCCTTTTTGTACATTTAAACCCACTTTTACTAACAATTCTGCGTATTTTTCTAATAAAATGTCCATTAAGACTCCTCCTTGAATAGTTTTAATTGTTCTGCTTTTAAAGGATAACCCTCTATTAATTTTAGTTTTAATTCAGCTTTTTCTATTAAATTTTTATATTCTGAGAATTGTTTTAAAGATGATAATATTTGTTTTTTAAATAGTGTGAAATAATCAATCTCAAAATCATTATATAATAATTTTTTAAAATCTTCAAGATGTTCTCTTTCTATACTTGCTGAAATATAATAAATATTGCCATCTTGATTTTTATTAAATATATTTTTTATAGTTTCAAAATGTTTATAATTGTAGTATTTTATGTAGTAATATAATAATCTATCATCATAATTGAATTTAAAATCATATATTCTTTCCATAAAAATAGCAGATCTTATATGATTAGGCAATGTTTTATATTCTTCAAAATTTTTTCTTCTAATACTTTTTATAATAGCAATATCTTCTATGGGATATTTTTTTATTTCATAATAATAATCAATAATATCTTGTAGAGTTAAAACGTTATCTAATGCTTTTAAGAACAAAGAAGATAAAATATTTTTAAATATTTCAGGAGTATCTCTTCTAACAATTTCAACACCATGTGTAATAATTTTTCTATCAAAATCATAACCAAAATACCGTTTTTTTACTCCAAAGAATCTTACTCTTTTATATATTTTATCGACTTCTAGGTTAAGAGTGCATTCTATTTTTTCATTTGTAAATTTCGGGATTAATTCTTTTGGGATATTTTTATTAACATAATTTGCAATATAATTTCCGATTTCTATTAAGTCTTCTTTTGTTAATGTTTTTTCACTTTCAATATGATTAAAAGAGCTATCTGTATCAGAATATAATACTTTTGTTTTGAAATCAATATATCTTCCATTAATGTATATATTTTTAAAATAATGATTATTAAGCTTGTTATTTACATATCTTAAGGCAGATCTTGCTGCTGATAAAATAGCTAAAGAGATTCTCGTATCATGAAGAGAAAAATTTTCTGTTCCAAGAACACCATATATTGAATTTAATAGTATTTTATAATTATACTGTTTAATATCATATATAATATAGTTTGGGTCATTTAAGTTTGTATTTTTCTTTAAATTTTTATAATATAGACGTTCTTTTAAGAAATACTTTACTAAAGAAGACACAATACCTTCTTTTTCCAAGGTAAATTTTAATGGTTTATAATTGTCACCTTCTTCAATCAAAGCTTTCCCGAGATCTATATGTTTTTTATTATAATTTGGATCATAAATAAGTGTTTCTGGCGAAATATTATATGTAGCTATAATATTTGGATAAAGAGAAGTAAAATCTAATACAACAACATTATCAAATGTTTTATTTGGTGGAGTTAAAACAATAGCCCCGGTTATTTTTAGATCATTTTTTTCTCTTTCATAAAATCTAAAAGTAATTTTATTTTTTAAAATAAATTGTTGAATAAAATGTTCTATAGATATAGAAGTTCCAAATAATAAATTATATGGAATTCTTATCAATGACTGTAATGAACAAATTAAACCAATTAATTTTAATTTATTTTCTAGTTCAACAAGTATCTCAACATCTCTAAAAATATAATCAACAAATTTGTCCATATCTTTATTATAATAATTAAAACCTTTATGTTCAGTTTTACCTGATATTTTATGATGTTTAGCAACAATATCTAATTTATATGATGCAGGTTTATTTAAAACATATCGTCTATACAATTCAAGATAATCTATTAAATTTACACCAGGAATTACATTATAATATTTTCCATTACGTTGATAAGAATTATGTTTTAAATTATATATAGCACTTAAATTAATGTTATAATGAGTAGCTCTATTTATTAAGTAAGGAATGTCGAAACCATTTGAAAACCATCCAGTAATAATATCAGGTTGTTCACTCTCTATACTTTTACTAAAATATAATAACATTTCTTTTTCTGAATTAAAATATATTATATTTTTATTGGAATTAATTTTTTTATTATATACTACAAAAGCATAATATTCTTTTTTATAAGTATCATAATACGTGATAGAAATGATTTTTCCATTGTAATTTTTAACATCATCACTTGTGACTTCGATGTCTAAAAACCATATTTTTTTATCTTCAGGATTTTCTGAGATGGGCATATTGAATATATTCATAAGGTTTTTACCATAAGTGTATATTTTATTCTTTTCTAAATCCTCGCTGATTTTTTTAAATAGATTATATGAAATATCAAGTGTAACGTTAATTAGTTTTTTACCATATATATCCTTCCAGTTAAAATCAATATCAATAAAATCTTTTATTCTGTATTTTAATAGAATTTTTTCTACTCTATCAATATATTTATCTTCAAAAATTAAATTAAAATATTTTTTTTCTTTTTTTAGTTTTGAATTAATGGAATCTTTAAAATAGAACTCTTTAGTTGTGGGATCTTGCCAGATAGAAATAATCATATATTCATCTCCATTGTGATATAATAATATTGTATATAAATTGTCTGAATTAAAGGAGTGAAAAAATGAAAATAGTTAGATATGATTCTCTGGAAAAACTTTCAGGTATTAATTTTGATGGTAGAAAATTATTTACATCAAAAAATATTGAATTGGTCTTAATAAGTTTAGAGTCAGGTGAAAAGGTGAAAAAACATTCTGTTCCTTTTGATGCTATTTTTTTTGTTTCAAAAGGTGAAGGTATTATTGAATTAGATGATGAAATGGTAAATGTAAAAGAAAATGATATGATGTACTGTGATAAAAACGTGGAACATGGTCTAATAAATAATTCTAAAGAAAAATTTAATGTATTAGTAATTAAAATATTCGAATAGGTGATAAAATGGTTGAGCTATTAAAAAACAATGAGTTTTGTGTATTAGATACAGAAACAACAGGTCTCAATCCCGAAAATGGAGATAGAATTATAGAAATTGCTATATATAATATTATAACTGAAGAAAGTAATTATTTTGTTAAAGATAAATTTATTACATATATTTATCCAGAAAGATCTATACCATATTTCATTACTAAAATGACAGGAATTTCAAATTATCATGTGGCAGAAGCTCCAAAATTTTTTGAAATAGCAAATGATTTTTTAAAATTTATAGAAAATAAAATTTTAGTAATTCAAAATGTTGGATTTGATATGAAGTTTTTGAATAGTGAATTAGAATTATGTGGCTATCAAATTTTAAACAATAAAACTATAGATACAATATTAATGTCTAGAAAGATTTTTAAATATGAAAGAAGACATAATCTGGATTCTATAGTATCAAGATTAGATATATCAAAAAAAGTAAGTAGGCATTCTGCTGAAGGAGATGTTATCTTAACAACTGAGGCATTTGTAAAGATGAGAAATATAATTTTGAATAATTAAGGGGCCCTTTTTAGAGCCCTTTAATTTTTTTCATTAATTAAAATATTAATATATTTTTTAAAAGTACTTTCTAATTTTTCATTAGAAACTGTTTCAGCGATTTTCCCATTAATAAATATTGCGCCACCTGTTTTGGTTCCAGCAATTCCTATATCTGCATGTTTTGCTTCGCCTGGACCATTAACAACGCATCCCATTACAGCAATATTTAAGTCCTTATCAATATCTTTAGTCCAATTTTTAACTTTTGTAGCTAGCTCTTCAACGTTTATTTCTGTTCTTGCACATGTTGGGCACGCGATTACTCTTGTTCCTTTTTTAAATTCAAGAAGAGTTAATAGTTTTTTTGCGACTAAAACTTCTTTAATAGGATCGCCTGCGATGGATATTCTTATTGTATCCCCAATATTATTTAATAGTAATGCACCTAATCCTGCAGAGGATAGTACCAGAGCATCTTCATAAATTCCAGCTTCAGTAATCCCTATGTGCAATGGATATGGTACCTTTTCTGAAATATATTTATTAGATAAAAAGTTTTCTTTAGCATTTGTAGATTTTATAGATATAACAATATTATTAAACTCTAAATCTTCCATGATTTTAACTTCTTCTAAAGCGCTTTCGGCTAAAGCTTGGTATCTTGGCATATTTGAATTCTCATATTCTTTTTTTATGGAACCAGAATTTGCACCAACTCTAATAGGAATATTATAATCTTTAGCAACTTTAACAACTTCTTTAACTTTCCATAATGCACCTATATTACCGGGATTAATTCTTACTTTAGCAGCACCAACTTTTATTGCTTCTATAGCGATTTTATAATCAAAATGAATATCAGCTACAATCGGTACAGGAGAGGTTTCGCATATTTTTTTGAAAGATGGGATATCATCAAGCGTTCTAACAGAAACCCTAACTATTTCAGCTCCTGCATTTGCAAGTCTTATAATTTGTTTTAGGGTATTTTCTATATCAAGAGTATCTGTGTTTGTCATACTTTGTATAATAATAGGATTATTTCCTCCGATTGGAATGTTTTTTACAAAAACTGTATTTTTAGAAAACATAATTTACCTCCAATTATTTGAATTATCTGAAAAATCTTAAAATATCATTATATGTAAAATATACAAAAAGTCCCATTAAAATAAGGAATCCGATCGTGTGTATTGTGGCCTCTACCTTTGGATTTGTTCTTTTGCCTGTAATCATTTCATATATAGAAAAAACAATTCTTCCTCCGTCTAAAGCTGGTATAGGCAATAAATTTACAATACCTAAATTTAAAGTAATTAAAGCAATTAAAGATATCAAAGCTTCGGGTCCAGCTTTAGCTGCTTGACCAACAGCACTAGCAATTCCAACAGGTCCCATAACATCAGTAGTTTTAACCTTTCCTGTAAATAATTGTCCTATTACATCTATCATTGCTCTTAATAATGTATTGGCCCATTGAAAGGAGACGGTTATAACTTCTAAACCTTTTGGTTTCCATTTATCAAAAGCAAATTTTAAAACCAAAGGTTCTTGTAAAATAGATAAAAATTGTGATTTACTTAATTTAGTTTCAATTTTTTCCCCATTTCTTAAAATTGTAATATTTAATGATTCAGATTCTATTCCCTTTTTAAATTCAGTAATGAGATTATTAGATATTGTAATAAGTTTTTCTTCTTGAGATAGTGAAAGTGAAGTTAGAAAATTTATTAAATCAAAGCCACTTGTAATTTTTTTATTATTAATTGCAATTATCATATCATTTTTTTGAAAAGGTGAGATATCTTTATTTATTATATTCGAAAATGTTGAAAAATAAACACCTATAGCATATCTTTTTGGAGATATGGAATATCCTTCTATTTTACCCTCTATAATTTTTCCATTTCCTAGCTCAATAATTAATTTATCTCCTTTTTCAAGGTTTGGTAAAATTTCTCCAATTTTTTCTGGAGGACTCATGTTGAATGACTTTATTTTATCAGAATCAATATCATCAATATTAATATCTATATTTTTAAAAATTATAGTATATTCTGGATTAAATAATTCAGGCGTTATATTTATATTAATAGGATTTCCATTTCTAATGATTTCCAAATTAAGTTCTTTTCCTTCTTTTATAGATAAACTTAAAATAGAGCTATCAAAAACAATATGCCCGTCAACTTTTTTTATAACATCACCTGAATGTAATCCAGCATAATATGCAGGAGAATCTTTTATTACTTCTTCTATCTTAACCTCTGGGAATCCATATAACAATCCAGAAATTGATAATACAATATAACCTAATATTACTGAAAATAAAGGTCCGGCAAAGGCAATTAAAAATTTTTGCCAAGGTTTTTTGTTATAAAATAAAGATGGATCATTAGAAATTTCCTCATTTTCTATTTCCTCGCCAGCAATTTTAACATAACCACCTATAGGGATGAGATTAAATCTAAAGAGAGTTTCTTTACCTTTATATGAAAAAAGTTTTGGCCCCATACCAATTGCAAATTCTTCTACTTGAGTTTTAAACAATTTTGCAAAAATAAAATGTCCTAATTCGTGAAAAAATACAACAATAGTTATAACAACCATAAACCAAAATAGTGTTAGCATTAACACACCTCCATAATCATTCATAATCATTTTTTATCTAAAATATTTTATCATATATATGTTAATGATATAAAATGAAAGTTTGAATTAAAACGAACATAT
>NZ_BAAHYY010000039.1:0-18521 GCF_054657315.1 Marinitoga arctica
CGCTTCGTTACAAATTTATAAAATTATTCTGTTTAAAATTAATAATAAATTCTTTTGGTGTTGAATCTAATATAACTCTTCCTTTTTCTAAAATAATAATTCTATTACATATATCCAAATATCTGAATAAATTTCTTGTAGCAAATATGAGAATTCTATTTTGTTTTATGTCCATTAATACATCTTTTACTTTTTTTAATAACATATCATCTATATGATCTAAAATTGAGTCAAACATAAAAACATTAGGGTTTTGGGCTAAAGAAATAAAAATTAGTAAAGATAATTTATCTGCACTTGACCAATTAGTTAAATCATTATAATATTTTAAAGTAGTTAAATCAGCAAATTTATTCATTAAATCCAATTTTTTAAGTAAAGTTATATGTTCAGAAGTTAAAGTTTGAGGAGTGATACCTAAAGAGATCTTCAAAAGTTCTTTTAATGATATAAAATTTAAATTTTGTAAATATTGTGGTTCAGTGTAAGTAATATTACTTCTCAAATATTTTTTTTCTTGTTCTCTAACGTCTAAATTTTTAAAATTAATTTCACCTTTTCCATATACATTACTGAATAGTTCTTCATTTAAATGAACAAAAGATCTGAGTAGTGATGATTTACCCGAATTTCTTTCGCCGTAAATTAACACTGAATCATTATTATATAATTTTAAATTTATTGATTTTAAAATTTCTTTATTATCCATAAATAAAGAAAAATCTTTTATTTCAATGATAGGAGAATCATCGTCATAATAAAACATGATTTCACCTTTTATCTTTCATTTCATTATCATTGCTTTTTTCATTAACGTTTTGAATGGAATTATAGAATCTTTTTTTTGTAAAAAATTTTAATTCTTCTTCATTATTAATTTCTTTGAGTTTTTTTAAAAAATCATATTGAGACATGATATTTATTTTATCATTCTTGTATTCCATCAAAACACCTCCTGCTAATAACATAATAATACATAAATATATATTTTATTTTGAAGAAATATATATATTTCTAACATAAAATGTAAATTTTTTATTATTATTCAAAATTTGAAATGTGTTTTATTAATATCTTGTTAATAATATTACCAATAAATCAATTATATTTGAGTATTACGATATTAGAAGACTAATTTTATAAGTTTTATTAGTTGACAAAATATAAAAGTTAGTGTATAATATCAACGGCTTGCCGAGGTGGTGGAATCGGCAGACACGCATGGTTGAGGGCCATGTGGGAATTTATCCCGTGCGGGTTCAAGTCCCGCCCTCGGCACCATTATATCTAAAAAAATTAGGAGTCTAAAAAGACTCCTAATTTTTTTTTAAATGATTAAAGAATACAACAATACCTCCAACCAATAAAACATAATAATAAACTGTAAATCTCCACAAAACTATTGTAGCACTAATTTTATCAGAATTTATAATATTTGAAAACATCAAATAAAATATACCTTCTGCTCCACCAGATGTTCCAGGAGTTGGTATTACTGTTGAAGATATTTGGGTTATTAGAGTTCTAAAAATAATATTTTTAGATATTTCTACATTAAAACCTTTTAAAATTATAGGTAAAGGGATAATAGAAAAAAATATTTGTAAAAAGCTCAAAAGAAATAATATAATAATTCTTCCAATATTAGTTGCTTGAGTTTTAAATATTTCAATAAATTTTTTTACTTTAGATATTATCTCTTCAGTATACTTTTCAGGGTTTTTTAGTATTCCAATTTTTTTTAGAAAATTAACAAAAAATAATGTAGTTTTTATAGCTGCTTTTTGATTAATAACATAAAAAAGAATCAGTGAAATAACAACTGAATTTAATGAAGTTCCTAAAATGATTCCTAAAGTAACTATTTTTGAAAAATGAGATAGTGAATATATTGTTCCAATTAATCCCAAAAATGCTAAATTGATTTGAAATATAAGAGTTTTGAATAGAATAATTGCTGTAGCTTCTCCAGCGTCTACACCATATTTTGAAATATAAATAATCTGAAACGGTTGCCCTCCAGTATAAAAAGGAGTTAGATAACTATAAAATTGACCAATAAGAGTAAAATTTAAAGCATGTTTTAAAGATAAATTGTTAATAAAAATTTTTATAATATAACTTTCTACAAACCATTTTAGAGTAACAAAAATAAACCCTAATATTAAAAATAAATAATTAAATCCAAAAAAAGATTGGATGCTATTTGAAAATCCGATAATTCCAGAAATAACTATAAATATGACTATTGTTGCTATTAAAGAAAATAAAAATCCATATAAATACTTTTTATATAAGCGCTTTTTATCTTTTCTCATTTTAATATTTCAATTCAAATCCTTTTGTTTTTAATTTATTACTAATTTCTTCTCTTGAGACCTTTTCATCATCATAAGTAAGTTCTACGGTACCAAATGTTTTTTCAATATTAAATTTAATAATACCATCGATATGTTTTAAAATTTCCTCTATGATTTCTGCATCTTTTTCATTTTTATACCCTTTTATCATGTACATATTAAATGTTTCTGCCATATGATCACCCCTTTTTTATGTTTTTTAAAATATCTCCAATGTTTATTTTTCTGCCATTAAAAGCATCAAAAAAATTCATAACTTTTTTACCAGGGAATTGTATTTTTTTTACTCTAATAGTTCCATGTCCAGTCGATATTATAGCACCATTTTTATCAATTTTTAAAATTTTTCCTGGAATGTCATTTTGTAGATTATTAAGTGATACATCAAATAATTTAATTATTTGCCCGTTAAATTCTGATTTAGCTCCTGGAATTGGGTCATATGCTCTAATTTTATTAAAAACTTTTTCATTAGTTTCATGCCAATTAATATATGTATCTTCTATTGTGATTTTATTAGCATAAGTCGCTTCCTTATCGTTTTGATAAATCAGATTTTTTGTAAATGTATTAAAATTTCGGAGAAATTCTATCAAAACATCACTCCCAAGTGATGCTAATCTATTATATAAAGTTTCAAAATTATCCTCTAAATAAATTGGAGTTTCTTTTATATAAGCAATTGGTCCTGCATCTAACTCCTCTACGATTTTAAAAATAGATATACCAGTTTTTGTCTCACCGTTTTCTATTGCTCTTTGAATTGGAGCGGCACCACGATATTTTGGTAACAGCGAAGCATGAACATTCCAACAACCATATTTAGGAAGATTTATTACTTTTTCTTTTAGTATTTTGCCATATGCTACAGTAATTATTATATCAGGATTTAAATTTTTTAGTGATTCAAAGCCCGATTTTAAATTTATACTTTTAGGTTGAAAAACAGGTAAATTATATTCTTGGGCTATTATTTTAACAGGTGTTGGAATAACTTTCTTTCCTCTTCCCTTAGGTTTATCAGGTTGAGAAAAAACTCCTATTACATTAAAATTATTTTTTATTAATTTTTTTAAGTGAATAGCAGCGAAATCGGGAGTTCCCATGAATACTATTTTCATTTTATTTCTAATTCCCCCATTTCTTTGGCTATTTTTCTGCCTTCTTTCATTAATTCTTTAATTTTCCCTTTAACCTTAGCTTTTGAAGCGGTACTAACTTTATCTATAAATAAAATACCTTCTAAATGATCATACTCATGTTGAAAAATTCTAGCAGTATATTCGTGTAATTCTTCCTCAATTATATTTCCATCTACATCCATATATTTAACTCTAATACCTTCCGGTCTTTTTACATTTAAAAATATTCCTGGAATACTTAAACAACCTTCTTCAAAAACAACGTCTTCACCTATAAATTCAGTTATTTCAGGATTGATAACTATTCTCAAATTTTTCCCATCATCCATTAAGAAAAATCTTTTACTTATACCTACTTGTGGTGCGGCTAGTCCAACACCATCTTCTTTATACATAACATTTGTCATAATATTTAATAAATTTTTAAAATCATCGGTTAAATTTTCAACCTTTGACGCTTTTTTTCTTAGAACAGGGTCACCAATTATTCTAACTTTTAGATTCATTATTAACCTCCTCTAAATTCTTTAATTTTTTCATATATTCAAAATCCGTTAAAAAAGATTTTATAGGTGTAATAGAAACATAATTTTCTTTTAATACATAATAATCAGAATCTTCCTCATTATCATCTTCGATTATTTCTCCTAACATCCAGTAATATGTGTTTCCATAAGGGTCCTTTCGTGGCTCAAAATAATCTTTATATCTTCTTTTGCTTTGTCGAGTAATTTTAAAACCTTTTAATTCAGAATAATCTACACTAGGAACATTAATATTTAATGCACTAAATTCTGGCATATCCTTTGGATTAAAAAAAACTAAAAAATTTAAGAGAAATTTTGCTGCTGTCTCGTAATTCGGATTCTGATAATCCGCTGAAGATATAGCTATTGAAGGGAATCCATTTAATGACCCTTCTAAAGCTCCTGAAACAGTCCCTGAATATAATAAATCTGTTCCTAGATTTGGACCTTTATTTATTCCGCTAATAATCATATCAAAATTAATTTCTTTATATATAGCTTCTAACCCTAATTTAACGCAATCTGCAGGAGTTCCGTTAACAGCATATCCTAAAAATGCATTATTTAAAAATATTTTTTTTGCCCATAAAGGATTTCTGATTGTTATAGCATGCCCGGTTGCACTTCTTTCTACATCAGGGGCAACGATATAAACATTATGTTTTTTTTCTAATTCTTTTTTTAAAAAATAAATCCCAGGTGCCATGATTCCATCATCATTTGTAACAAGAATATTCATAATATCACCTCAATTTTACAATTTGAAAAAAATTAAAGTAAATTTATTGATTTAACCCTATTATACCATCTAATCTTTAAAAAAATAGGATTAATTGCTTTAAACTTTGAAGAAATATAACGTGAGCAAATTAAATCAAGATATTTAACAAAAATTGTTAATTTACTGTCTTGAAAATTAAAAAAAAATATGATAATATCCTCATGCAAAAATTCGCAAATTGTGATATAATAATTATAACAATTGAAAAATTCTTAGGAGGTGCTTTTGTGAAAAAGAGAGTTTTATTGATTATATTTTCTGTTATTGCATTGAGTGTATTTTCTCTAAATATGACTGAGATAAAAGATGAATATGTAAATTATATTGAAAAATATAACAATAATTCAAATGACCTAAATTGGTTTTTTGATGAACTCAAAAATATGGGTTTGTATAAATTTTACAAAACTCAAATGGTAGGAAGTGCAGAATATACAGATAGGCCTTCATATATTTCAAAACATCTTTCTTCTATTGTAGAAGAGCACACCTTTAAATCTTTAGAAGAGGAAATAGCTTTTGCTGGATTTCTTGCCTATGTTCAAAGTGATATAGCTGGAAAAAATTTGAAAGAAGAGACAATCAGATCCTTGCCTGCTTTTTATCTAGCTTTAGAAGAATATTCTACTTATTTACAAGATACTGGATATCTATATATAAAAAATACTATTGCTTATTCTTTGGGATTGGTAAAAGATTCTCCAAATAAAAGTTTAAAAATTGTTAAAATGAAAAACCGTAAAGCTAAACTTGAGGCTCCAGAATACTATATTTATGAAGGTGATCCAGATCCGTTCTTTGATAACATAATCTCTGAGAAAAAAAATGAGTTAGATGAGGGAATTGATGAAATATCTAAAATGAAAATTACGGGTGAAGATTTAGAAATAGAAATAGATGATTTAGCCGCAAAGGTTTTATCCTTTGTTCCTTCAACTATAAAAAAAGATACGTTAGAAATAATAAATATTTTTTTAAATAACGCTAAGGTAAAGAAAAATGAAGGTTGGATAAGGTTTGTAGTTTACTCTTTATTGCTTGTTTTAGTATTTTTCTTAAAAAATAAAAAATTATATCAATGGTTATTTTTGGGTATTGTAATTAGTGAATTCATATATATATTAAAATATTTTGATTTTGCAAAAGATATGACCACTTCTTTTGTATATGGTTCATTCTTAATGTTAACTTTTGCTTTAATATTAATAACCTTATTTTTCCAATCTTTTGGAAGAAATATGAATTGGTTAAAAAGAATTATAAACCTTTCTTTAATAATTGTATTCATACTTTTGATAAACATTACAGCATTTGAAAATGTTGAAGATTTAAAAATGGAAAATAACCCAACATTCCATAAATCTATTATGCAAAAGACATTATTAAATGATGTTTTAGTTTATCCTCATACTTTTGTAAATAAAGATATTGCTTATATAGGTTCTCAATTATCAGCAGAATATTCTGATATTAGAAATATCTATTCTACATCTTTAAGGAAATTTCTGAAAGATTCAGGTAAAAATGGAATTTTAGATTACTTAAATTATGAAGATGGTAAAGCTTCTATAGACTTATTGAAAGATGGTTTATATATCGGTAATTATGATAATTATAATAAAGTAGTAAATGATTTTAAAGAAATTTTAGAAGAATTTAAAAAAGAATCTGACAAAAGAATGAAGAACATATCAAAAGGACTAAATGATTATAATATTCATGTTGAAAATATTTTAAAATATTCAGATGAAAATTTTAAAAATTTGTTTAAAAATACTTTAGATAGAAAATTAATAAAATCAGATGTGTTAAAGAATTATAAAGAAAATTTAATGATTCCATTTTCCAATAATGTTAGTTCTTCTGTTAATATAAAACCCACAATTACTGATTGGGGAACTAAATTGTTATTATTATTAGTATTAGGATTTTTATATTACTATTTAAATGAAAAACCTCTCTTTAAGATAACAGGTTTGACAATAATGACAATAGCATCAATATTATCTTTTATAAAACCGCAATCAATTAAAATATTATCTGAGTTTAAATATCCTATTTTGGTAGCCCAAAACTTTAATATTAATATATTATTCGGAATGTTAATGTTACTATTTACCGCTTTGAGCGGATTACAAATAATCAAATTCTATAAAGGGAGGTAAGGTTATGAAGAAAGCTGTACTTTTAGTTTTATTGATGGCATTAGTTGTTTCTTCTTTTGCTTTCAAGGTTATTATGGTAACAGACGTAGGGGGTTTAGGAGACAAATCATTTAATGATGGAGCATGGAATGGTGTTTTAAGAGCTAGAGACAAATATGGTATTGATGCTCAAGTTATTCAATCAAAAGAACAAAGTGATTATGTTGATAATTTATCAAATGCTGCAAAAGAAGCAGATGTAGTAATTGCTGTTGGATTTATGATGAGTAATGCATTATTTGACGTTGCTCCTCAATATCCTTCAACAAAATTTATTGGTATTGATATTGCACCTCCAGAAGGTGGAAATGTTCCTAAAAATGTTCAATTATATTTATTTAAAGAACAAGAATCAGCATTCTTTGTAGGTTACTTAGCAGCAGCTATGACAAAAACTGGGAAAGTTGGTTTTATTGGTGGAATTGCTATACCACCAGTTGAAAGATTTAGATATGGTTATGTTGCAGGTGTTAAAACATATAACGCTATTTATGGAGAAAATGTTGAAATAGTAGTTGGTTATACAGAATCATTCACAGATGCAGCAAAAGGTAAATCAATGGCTTTATCACAATATGCTGAAGGTGCAGATATTATCTTCGCAGCAGCAGGTGCATGTGGTAATGGTGTTATTGATGCAGCAAAAGAAGAGTCATTAAAATTATATGGAATCGATGCAAATGCTGATTTAGCAAAAGTTATAGATGCATATTACGAAAAAGGTGAAGGATTCTTTGCTATTGGTGTTGATTCAGATCAAGATTATATGGCTCCAGGCTATGTATTAGCAAGTGCTTTAAAAAGAGTTGATAATGCATCATATTATGGTGTAAGAGATGCATACAGAAATAGATTTAAAGGTGGTTTAGAAGTATTAGGTGCTCAAGAAGAAGGGGTAAGTTTATCACCAATGAAATATACAAAAGGATTAGTACCTGCAAGAATTTTAGCTGAAATTGAATATTTAAATTATGCAATCAAAACAGGTTTATTAATTGTTCCAGATAATGAAAATGATTTAAATAATTTCTCAGCAGATATTGAATTTCCATTTTAATTAAATTTATTTTGAATAGGGGCGGGGTATCCCGCCTTATTTATAAATTTGCTTTGTTAATAGTTTATGAATATTGAAGTTTTCAATATTCATAAGCTATTAATAGTAGGAGGTGTAAAAATTGAGTATAGATTATTCTTCTATAGATAAAAAGGAATATGCAGTAATAATGGAAGATATAGTAAAGCAATTCCCAAAAGTTTTAGCAAATGATCATGTCAATTTCCTTGTAAAAAAAGGAGAAGTTCACTCAATAATAGGTGAAAATGGTGCAGGTAAATCAACATTAATGAATCAATTGTATGGTTTATACACACCAACTTCAGGAAATATTTACATCTTTGGTGAAAAAAAAGTATTTAATGGTCCGGGTGATGCTATAAAAGCTGGTATAGGTATGGTTCACCAACATTTTATGTTAGTAGATACTTTAACGGTTGCAGAAAATATAGTTTTAGGTTCTGAACCTAAAAATGGTATGCTTTTCGATTTAAATAGAGCAAGAAAAGAAGTAAAAGAGCTATCAGAAAAATATGGTTTATTTGTTGATGTTGATGCAAAAATAGAGGATATTCCTGTTGGTATGCAACAAAGAGTTGAAATTTTAAAAACTATATATAGGGGAGCAGAAATTCTTATTTTAGACGAACCTACTGCAGTTTTAACTCCTCAAGAAACAGAAGAATTATTTGGGATTATTAGAAAGTTAAAAAAAGATGGAAAAACGATTATATTCATTTCACACAAATTACATGAGGTTATGGAAATTAGTGATAATATTACCGTTATGAGATTAGGAAAGGTAACAGGTAATGTTGCTGCTAAAAATACTAATGCAAGAGAACTTGCTAATATGATGGTTGGAAGAGAAGTTGTTTTAAGAATAGAGAAAGAAGAAAAAAAACCTGGCGATGTTGCTGTTGAAGTTGAAAACTTATGGGTAAAAGACAACAGAAGTCTTGATGCTGTAAGAGGAGTTAGTTTTAAAATAAGAAAAGGTGAGGTTTTAGGTGTTGCTGGTGTTGCTGGTAATGGTCAGACAGAATTAGTTGAGGCATTAACAGGATTAAGAAAAATTGAAAAAGGAAAATATTTATATAAAGGTGAAGATGTTTCAAGAAAAACAGTAAGAGAATTAAGAGAGAAAAATATTGGTCATATACCAGAAGATAGATATAAATATGCAATGGTAAAGGAATTTCCAAATTATTATAATTTGATTTTAGGAAAGCATTATAAAGAACCATTTGCTAAAAACGGTTTTTTAAACCATAAAGTAATAAACAAAAATGCTGATATTTTAATTAAAAGATTTGATGTTAGACCTCCAGATGGAACAATTCCAACAGGTAATTTATCAGGTGGGAATCAACAAAAAGTTGTTATTGCTCGAGAAGTTAGTTTTAATCCTGAGTTTATAGTTATTGCTCAACCAACAAGAGGTCTTGACGTGGGAGCTATAGAGTATGTTCATAAAGAAATTTTAAATCTTAGGGATAGAGATGTTGCGGTATTATTAGTTTCTATGGAACTTGAAGAAGTTTTATCTCTCTCAGATAGAATTATAGTAATGTATGAAGGAGAAATAATGGGTGAGGTTAGACCAGATGAAATAACAATTGAAGAACTAGGTTTAATGATGGCAGGACATAAAATAGAAGATATAAAACTTGAAGAAAAGCTCGCACATGGAGGGGATTCAATTGAAAAATAAACTCTCAAAAAATACAATGAGCATTTTAGTTCCAGTAACTTCTGTTATAATAGCATTATTTGTTGCAGCTATAGTTATATTATTGATAGGGAAAAATCCTTTAAATGCATATTGGGTAATGCTTCAAGGGGCATTTGGAGGTAAAGCAGCATGGGCTGCGAATATTTCTAAAATGATGTCTCTTGTTTTAACAGGTTTAGCTGTAGGATTTGGTTTTAGGGCAGGTATTTTTAATATTGGTGCTGAAGGACAATTGATGATGGGGGCTATCTTTGCCACATATGTAGGTATCAACTTAGGTAATGTTTCTCCTGTAATTGCTATACCTATTACAATGCTTGCAGGTATTTTAGGTGGAGCATTATGGGCGTCAATTGCAGGTTATTTAAAAGCAACAACAGGAGCTCATGAAGTTATTACAACAATCATGCTTAACTGGATAGCAGTTTATTTAACAAACTATTTTGTTGTAGGACCTTTAGCTGTTGGTCAAGGGGTACCTAAATCACCAGAAATTGCACAAAGTGCACAATTGCCTCCTTTAATGACTGTTCAGGCTACAGCATTACCATCAGGTATAATTGTTTCTGTAATTGCAGCAATCTTTGTTTATATATTATTAGAAAAAACAACTACTGGATATGAAGTTAAAGCTGTAGGATTTAATCCTTATGCTGCTGAAGCTGGAGCTATATCTTTAAGCAAAAATATAGTTTTGACAATGGCTATTAGTGGAGCATTAGCAGGATTAGCTGGATCTATGGAAGTTATGGCTATTCAACACAGAATTTTTGCAGACTTTAGTGGTGGTAAAGGTTTTGATGGTATCTCAATTGCTTTGATAGGTCAAAACAATCCTATAGGGATTATTTTTGCAGCATTTTTAATTTCATCATTAAGAACAGGATCTAATGCAATGCAGTTTGCCAAAGTTCCTGATGATATAGTTACAATAATTCAAGGTATAATCATTTTCTTGGTTGCTGCAGATAGAATTGTAAGAACTTTAATAATGAAATTCTCATCTCCTAAAGGTGGTGAATCTAAATGAATGTATTCCAAGCTGTAATATATAGTTTTTCCACACCTATTTTTTATAAACTAATGTTAATAAGTGCAACTCCTTTGATTTTTGCAGCATTAGGTGGAGTATATAGTGAAATAACTGGTGTTACTAATATTGCTTTAGAAGGTATAATGAAGATAGGTGCATTTACAGCAGTTGTATTCACTTTCTATACAGGTAATCCATGGTTAGGTTTAATTGGAGCTATTGTATCTGGTGTAATGTTAGCATGGTTACATGCATATGTTTCAATTAGATGGAGCGCAGATCAAATTGTTAGTGCTACTGCTTTAATTTTAATTGCATCAGGATTATCCGCGTTTTTAATGGAACCAATTTTTGGGCATTCTGGTCAAACAGACTTTGTTGCAAAAATTCCAAAGATAAAATTATCTTTTATAAAAGATGTGCCATTTTTTGGTCAAATATTTGATGAATTAAGTATTTTTGTTTATTTAGCATTTATAGCAGTTGCCTTAAGTTGGTTTTTAATATACAAAACACCATTAGGATTGAGAATGAGAGCTGTCGGTGAAAATCCTAAATCAGCAGACACATTGGGTGTTAATGTTTTTAAAATTAGGTATTTTGGTGTATTAATGAGTGGCGTTTTGGCAGCATTTGCAGGTGCATATTTAAGTATTGGAGAATTAGGACAATTTCAGGAGAACATGCCAAGTGGTAAAGGTTTTATTGCTTTGGCAGCTATGATTCTTGGTAATTGGAATCCTGTAGGTGCTATGTGGGCAGCAATATTATTTGGAGCATCAGATGCCTTGAATATTCAATTACAATCCATACTTGATATACCAGCAGAGATGAAAGCGTTACTTAACTTATTACCTTTTGTAATTACAATAATTGTTGTTAGTGGATTTGTTGGAAAAACAAGACCACCAGCAGCAGATGGTATTCCTTACGAAAAAGAATAATGATTAAGCCCGGAACATTCCGGGCTTTTATTTATAATTATATGATTTATTAATCAATACATAAAATAATATTTTTAATATTATCAAAATGACAAGAAAAAGTTAAAATTATGAAAACAAAAAGAATAATTATTACTGGATAATTATTCTTTTTTTTGATATAATTGGTTAGTAATACTAACAATAAGGAGGAATTTTATGACATTAACCATTTCTTTAGCTCATTTTTTTGCGGACTTTTTTAATGCATTTTTTAAACCATTAGGTCCTTACTTTATTGAAAGATTTAATATTGATAGTAGAACTTTTACTACCTTCATTACTTTAATAGGAGCTTTTTCTTCTTTGCTTCAAATTTTTTTTGGATTATATTTTGATAGAAAAAAAAGAGATGGTGTGTATGTTATTATTCTGTTATTTTTAGAAATATTTTTAATTTCATTAATAGGTTTTGTTAATAGTTTCTATGTATTATTAACTTTAATATTTTTTATCAGACTTTTCAATTCTGCTTTTCATCCCGTTGGTGCTAGTTTTGCAGGTAGGCTAAATAAAGGAACACATATTGCCTGGTTTTCTGTTTTTGGCACTTTTGGAGCAGCATTAGGTCCTATATTTATTACAACTTATGTAAAATTTTTTGGGATAGAAAAACTATATATTGTTGGTATTATCAGTAGTTTATTGCTAATTTTCTTTTATAAAAAATTGTGGACATATGAAAAAATTGAAATTTCTGAAAAGAAAATCCCAGCTTTTAAAGAAGTAATAGTTTTATTACCTGTATTTTTAATGGTAGCTTTAAGAGGATTTATTATGAATGCTTTTCATACATTTGTTCCAATTTATTTAAATCAAAAAGGTTCTAATCTAATAATAGGAGGAGCTACTTTAACTATTGGAATGATAATTGGAATGTTTACAAATTATTATGGGACACATTTGAGAGACAAAATTGGAATAAAATTTATTAATTTTATCGGTTTTTTTGGAATGGGGATCTTTGGGATTTTTTTAGTTGCTATAGATTCAGAAATATTAAGAATTATTTCTTTTTCATTATTTGATGCTTTTGGTTTTTTAACAATGTCAGCCAATTTAGTTGAAGCACAGTTCTTAATGCCAAAAAATAAAAGTTTTGCTTCTTCGGTTTCTATGGGATTTGCATGGGCAATTGGGAATTTTATATCGAGTGGATATTCTGCAATTTTTGGAAACAATGTAAGTTTTGTGCTTTTTAGTATAAGCATATTTTCAATTATCCTTGGTATAATATATCCTATAATATATAAAAGAAAAAGTATTTAATTTTATGTAATAAAAATGGAATTTATTTTTATTATAATTTATTTATATAAAATTAGGAGGTTATTATGTTTTTTAATGATGATTTTGATAATTTTGAAGAAATGGATGATTTTGATAAATTATTTGAAAAAATGAATAATAATGAACAACAATGTCCTGAATGTGTTCAATGCGGATATTGTTGTAAACATACTCCTTGCTATTATGGAACATGGAATGAAGAAAAAAATCAATGTGAATATTTAACAGAAGATAATAAATGTAGCAAATATAATGAAATTATAGAATATGAAAAAAGTATAAATTTAAAAGTTAAAATGTTTGGAAGTGGTTGTTGTTTAAATTATTTAAATCCGGATAGATTAAAAATATTAAATAAAAGAGAAAAATAGTGAGCTTGAGGCTCACTATTTATATAATACGTCTAATTAACTTTATAGCATCCTGAGGGCATACTTCATGGCAAACATAACATCTTATACATTTAGAATAATCTATATATTTGTCATTATCGATATTTATAGCTTCAGCTGGGCATCTATTCTCACAAATTTTACATGCAATACATTTGTTTTTATTTATTTTAGGAACTCTTTCAAATATTCTGACCATATTTGTAACTGTTTCAAAAATAGGCGCTGTTAAAGGCAATTTTATTTTTCCGCCTTTCCAGTTACTATCTAATTCATATTGAGGGATTAACCCCTTTTTCATAGCTTCTTTTATAACATACACATATTTTTCTTTTACATTTAAAGATTTTATTATAGCATGATCAAGAGCATAAGCATTTTCAGAAACACCTAAAACGTTAAAATATTTTTGAGTACCATTTGCTGGGCCATTTCCCTCCATTCCTAATATACCATCTACAATATTTAAAGTTGGATTAACTATATTGTGTATATCAATCAAAACATTTGCGAAATTTGTATTTGTTTTTGCTCTAAAATGCCATGCTGATTTTTCCTTTCCAACAACACAACCAAAAGTGTTTTTAACTGCTAAAGTCATAATCATTTGAACATGTGTTTTTAGTTTAGCTATATTAATTATTTTATCAGCATCTAAAACTTTTTTGGAAATTTTTATATCTTTAAAATTTTCACCATGTACGTTAATAGGTTCATCTAATTCAACAATGGGTATATTATACTTTTTACATATATCATATATACCATTTGCCTTAACTGCTTCTAATGCTGTTCCTGTAGCAGGACTATCTCCAAGAAATGGATTTGTACCTAAATCTAATAAAAATTTAACTACAGCCTCTACTATTTTTGGATGAGTTGTTATTCCTGAATCAATAGATTTTGGAGACAACAAATTTGGTTTAACCAAAACTTTATCTCCTTTACTAAATCTACCTTTATAATTTTCTAAAATAGGAATTAATACATCTTCTACATTATCATAATCATCACATTTTTTCAAATATACTTTCATTTAATCCCCCCAATTCTTTTTCAAAAAACTTTAAAGTTTTTCTTAAAATAAATCTTCTATAAACATAAGAAGTTAAATGCCCACTTGGAATAGAATATAATTTTTTCCTAGAATTAATTGCATTATATAAATCCAATGTTGAATTTTTAGGAATAAAAATATCAAATAATGCTTTAAACATTACAGTAGGGGTTTTTATAAATTTAGCAAAAGTTAAAGGATCATACTCAAAACAAGCAATGGGTGCCTTATCTATCTCAATATCAGGTTTTTTCAAATTTTTTAAATACATAGGATAATCATATTGATGATATATTTTACATTTTTCGGGATTACATTCTTTATTTTCTTCATATTGAACCCTCAATACACCAGTTACAAAACTCTTCCATGTAATATGATAAAAATTGCCTCCTGTAACTGCTAAAGATAATCCTTTTATATCTTTCCTTAAAGAAGCTGCTATAGTTGAAACCATGCCTCCGAAACTAAAACCCATTAAATATAAATCATCATTAAAATATTCTTTTAAGAAATTTAAAGTAGTAAGAATGTCAACAACAGAATGTTCAAATCTTGATCTTAAAACATAGTTATTTGTCGTAGATAAAAACATTTCCCCGCTTTTATATCCTTCAGGTGTTCTATCAAAATGATATGGTAATATCATCAATGCGCTATTATATCCATTCTTAGCAAAATGTTCAGGAAACCATTTTAAATATTTTAAATTTCTTGTCCCTAAGCCATGAATAAATAGAACGGTTTTATCAGAATTAGCATTATAAGTATAAATAGGAATTTTAGAAGATTCCTCATATTTACAAGGATAATTTGACTTTAAAATTATTACTTCATTGCTTTTCTTTAATATTTTAGGATTATTATTATAATTTTTTGCAAATATCATGTTACACCTCACAATCTATAGTATTTGTGATATAAATAACTACAACATATAGAAAAATTAAAGTAAATTAAAGATAAGATACATATTTTTAATATATAATATATTATACCATTTTTGGAGGGGATTGTATGGAAAAAATATTGGAATATTTTAATGGAAAAAATATTAGGATTAATATCGAGGGAAATATTGGAAGTGGAAAGACAACATTAGCAAATGCTTTGTTTTATAAACTAAATGCTGATGAATTAATATTAGAAGAATTTGAAAATAATCCATATTTGCCTTTATTATATAAAAATGAGGATGTTGGATTTCAGACAGAAATGTTTTTTTTAGTATCAAGATATAAACAATACCATAAAAATAATAAATCAAATTTGGTAATTTCAGATTACGATATGTTAAAAAACAAAATTTTTGCAGATATAACAATTACAAATCCATATGAGAAAGATAAGTTCTTGAAAATATTTGATATATTAACAGAAGATATACCTAAACCCGATGTATTAATATATATCGATACAGATGTTGATACTGTCATAGAAAGAATAAAAAAAAGAAATAGAGATATGGAAAAAATTATTGCAAGAGAATATTTAGAAATGGTAGATATAGGCTATAAAAATTATTTTTCTAAAATAGATAATTATATATATGTAAATGGAAATAATTTTAACGTTTTTGATGAAAAACAATTAAATGAATTAATAGAAAACATAATTTATCATTTGGAGGGGAAATTATGGGTAAAATGATAGTTTTAGCGGGGAATGTAGGGGCAGGAAAATCAACATTTACAAAAATTTTATCAGAAAAACTAGATTTTAAACCTTATTATGAATCTGTTAATGATAATCCTTTTTTAGCTGATTTTTATAAAGATCAAAAAAAATGGTCTTATCATTTACAAACCTTCTTTTTATTTCATAGGTTTAAAAGTATAAAAGAAATAATAGAATCTAATGATAATGCAATATTAGATAGATCTATTTATGAAGATGCAGAAATTTTTGCAAGAAATTTATACAATAATGGTAAAATGAGTGAAAGAGAATACCAAACGTATAGGCAGATATTTTATACTATGCTTGAATACCTTAAAAAACCAGATTTATTAATATATATAAAAACAAGCGTAGATACAATAGTTAAAAGAATTAAAAAAAGAGGAAGAGATATGGAGATGCAAGTTCCTATAGAATATTGGCAACAATTAGATAATTTATATAATGATTGGATAAAAAATTATAATCAATCAAAAATATATGTCATTGATGGAGACACTATTGATATTGTTGAAAACCCTGAATATATTGATAAAATAGTTGAAGATATTTCAGAAATATTAGAATTAGAAAATGTAAAATAGCCGCAATATGCGGCTATTTTACATGCTAACCTTATAATTCTTTAATTTATTCTTCATCTCTTAATTTTAAAATATAATAACTGCCTAACGAATATGATTAATTCAAAATCTTTTAATTCATTTATTAGTTAGAGCAAAATCTATATTTATGGTTTATAAACATAATGTTCTCCATCATTTGTAATTCTGTATTCCTATTGGTAATTTTTTCGTCAAATCGCCTCCATAATATTCCTATATACACCTATTCTAATTATACTTCTACTTTTTTCGTACTCATACTTCGATAATACATTAACATACTTCTTCAGAAACTGATGTAATACTAATAAATTCTAAAAAAACTAATTAAATTTATTAAAGCGATTATATGTAAAATCCTTTAGTTTATATTTATTTTTCCCAACATAATATGTGCCTTTTTTCATATAAGAGTTATTTTTGTGCACTTCCCTATGATGCTTTTTACATAAACAAATTAAATTCTCTAATACATCTTTTCCACCATTACTAACAGATTTAATATGATGAATTTCTAAGTTTGAAGATTCCTTACAACCATATATTTCACATTGTTTTTTTATATTATTTTTTTTAAACCAATTTGTTAATAATCGATATTGATCTGTTCCTCTATATTTTTTGTCTTCATTTGGAAATAGAGCTTTATACAAAAAAGAAAAATAATAGTGTAAATCCCTTGCTAATCTTTCATGATCTGTAATTATACTTTCCAAATCATAATAATCGTCATAATATGAATAAAACATCGAAAAATATGATCCTCTAAAATTACCATCTTTTATTGGGTAAATTTTTGGTATTTCTGATATAATTTCCTCATTTATTTCTATAAATTTTTGATCATTATTCTCTTTAACAGACATCGTGCTATAATATTGCCCTTTTTTCTTCAGATAAGATATCAATTCTTTTGTTTTTAATTGTAACTTTAAATCTTTAAAATTTTTTGAAAATGTAAACGCTATTCGTTTAGAATGTACTATACTAAATCCGAGATCTATTATATAAACAAAACCTTCTTCATCTTTATCAATTTCTATATCAATAGTATACCCAAAACGAATTCCTTTTGGGTATTGTGTGTAAAATTGCATATTGTTTAATATGGGTTCGTGAAAATAAATAGTTTTTACATTTTTTGATTTATCATCTTCATTTTTTGGAAGATGGTAAGTAAAATATCTATTTTCTATACGTTCTAAATCTTCTGCTATTTTTAATCCAAGATTATTTAAAAAGTCTTTCATTTCCATACTTTATCTCCTTAGTATTATTATATTACCAAAAAATCTTACTTCTTTAAAATATTTTCTATTATATCAATATTATATCAATTTTTTATAATTCCCTATAAATATATTATTTCTCAATTTACTCCTACAGATTTAAATACATCATCACTTGGATCATTATAAAACATCATTTGAATTTTTGTAACTAATTCTGTTGGAACCGTTGCTAAATCTGCTGCTGAAGATACAGGAATCAATATTCTTTTTATTTAATAATTTTCATTAAGGTACTGTTTTACATAAAATTTTAACATTTATTACATTTAAATTATACCATTTTATTTTAAAATGTCAAAAAAATATATAACTTATATTTTGAAAAGTCCTTTCAAAAATTTTTATTTTGATAATTTTATAAAAAACTCCAGCAAAAACTGGAG
>NZ_BAAHYY010000040.1:0-17925 GCF_054657315.1 Marinitoga arctica
CAAACAAAAGAGAGACTATTATGGCTATAGATAATATAATAAGTGCAGTGATTATAAGGATATACTTCACCTTTTCTGAAGCTTGAAAAGCTTCTTCTGTAGCAACTTCAGAAATAAGTGCGTAATTTAATTCTTTGAACTTAAAAGGAGAATAAGCTGCTAAAACTTTTTCTCCATTAAAATTTTTTGAAATTTCCCATCCGGATTCATTTTTTAGTGCCTTTTCTACATAATCTGTTTCTACTTTTTGTTTTAATATTGTTTCTTTTCCTGGAAGATTACTCCTCATTATTTTATCTTGTCCTACTATATATGTTATTCCTGTTTCTCCCATGCCGCTCTTATCTTGGAGTATATCATTTATCTTTGATAATTTAATTCTAAGAACTATATAACCGTATAGTCCAAAATCTTCATCTTCAACCTTCACACCAGCAAAAAATGCAGGGATTCCAAAATAATTTTCTATATTTGAGAAATGAACCTCATTATCATTTTTATCCTTTAATAAAGAGAACAATTTAGATAATGTACTATTCTCATTGTTTAAATCTGTAGCAAAATCATCATATTTGCTTACAGAATAAAGCACTATACCATCGGGTGAGATTAAAAGCATATCTTCATATCCTTTTATATTTATAAAATCTCTAAAATCAGATTGTAATTCTGAATGTAAAACACTGTAATCATAGAACATACTTAGGATATTGTTGTCAAAATTTTCTTTGTTGAAATTTTCATCATAGTAGTAATCATATAATTTTGATTTATCATCATAAGGATTGTTTTCAATATATATGTTTCTTAGAGTATTTAATATAGTATCCATATTCATTGAAGAACGAAAATCTTCAATTAAACTTGATGATGTGAAAAAAGCATCCTTGATTTTTTCAAAATTTTTAATATAAGTAAGATCAGAATTTGTTTCTTCTAATAAATTCTTAATAAAATCCATTTTTAAATTTCTAGCAACAATTAATTTTTCAGAAAAACTATTTTTAAGAGAATTTTGTGAGTTTGAGGTGCTAATTGAAAAGAAAGCAAGTAATACGAGGAAAATAGTTGTTACAAAAAGCAAAAGAATCTTTCCTTGTATTTTCATTTTATAACCTCCAATTATAATAATTTATAAAATTATTATATCACATGATATATTAATTTCAAAAAAATATTTATTCTTTTGGATTTTATGTCCACAAAAAAACACTACCACTTTTTCGTTATTATTAATAATTTTTAGGCAATTTACAAGTTGTAATTTATTTTATAGAGTAACAATAATTGATTCAAATCATATAAGCTGACGTATTAAATGATTTACTTATGAATCTGTGTTATAATAATATTATAACTAAATAACGAAAAGGTGAATGAGATGAAAATGAAATTCAAGAATGTATTTAGTGATCCTGCTAATAGATTATTATTAATAATTCTGATTTTTGTTATATTTATAGGAATACTTCTATATATTGCTGAATTTGGAAAAAATCCAGAAATAAATAGCTTATTTGACGCTTTTTGGTGGTTAATAGTAACTATAGCAACCGTAGGTTATGGTGATATAGTTCCCAAGACCGAAGTTGGTAAAATAATAGGTATGATAATTATAATTCTAGGAGTAACATTATTTTCGCTTATATCAGGTAGCATAGCATCTCTTTTAGTTGAATGGCGTATAAAAGAACGAAAGGGGTTAGGAAAAGTGAAATTTAAAAATCATTTAGTAATATTAGGATGGAATAACCATTTAGAAAAGACTTTAGAAGCAATGGGGATTTTTGTTAATCTTGATGACTATAATATAGTTTTAGTTAATCAGGCAGAAGAAGAAGACTATGAAAATTTTAAATCAAAATTTTCTGATTTGAATATCAAATTTATTCATGGCGATTTTTCAAAAGAGAATGTTTTAAAAAGAGCAAATATAGCACATGCAAAATATATAGTTATTTTATCGGATACTTATGGAGGAAGAAGCTTAGAAGAGTGTGATGAAAGAACATTAATTAGTATTTTATTGATAAGAACATTAAATAATGATGCGAAAATTTTTGCAGAAGTAGTAAAGGAGGAGAAAGCTAAGTATATATTACGTGCAGGAGCAGATGACGTTATAGTAGGAAATGAATTTAATTCTATTTTATTGTCTTCAGCATTACTTTCACCTGCTTATCATATGTTATTGAAAGAGATTTCTTCACTTGAAAAAATGAGAGTAAATTTAATTTCTATGCCTAAAAATTTTATAGGAAAAACTTTTAAAGAACTTTTTAATTATGTAAAAGAAAAAGAAAAATCCATGGCAATAGGATTAGTAAGTATAAGGAAAGAATATACTATTAATGATTTTTTAAATTCAGATAGTTCTATTGATAATTTTATCCGTCAAAAATTTGAAGAAGCTGAAGAAGATTTTTTTGAAGAAGAAAAAAAAGAGGGTTATGAACTTAATTTAAATCCTGAAGATGATTATATAATTTCAGAAAATGATTCACATATTTTTATTATCAAGTAGGTGGCATTATGGAAGAATTTTTAAAAAATATATCATTATTTAGTAATTTAACTGATGAGCAATTATCTCAAATATCTAAAATATTAAAACCTGTGAATTTTAAAGCGGGAGATATTATTATTGTTGAAGGAGAAAAAGGGGATACAATGTATATTTTTAAGAAGGGAAAAGTTCAAATTACTCATCAATTAACATTGAAAATAGGGACCCAACACTGGGAAGAAGGAGAAAAATCTATGGCTATTTTAGATGCGAAAAATATAAGTTTTTTTGGTGAAATGTCATTGGTAACAGGTTCACCAAGATCAGCAACAATAAAAGCTATAAGTGAATGTGAGTTGTTTGAAATATCAAAAAAAGAATTTGAGAAATTAGCAGAAAAAAGACCCGATATTGGTTATAGAATAATGAAGGAAATAGCTTCAGTATTAAGTCATAGAATTGAAGATTTAAATGAAAATATATTAAAATTAACAACTGCATTGAGCATAGCCTTATCAAAAAAAAATAAGCGCTAAAAAGCGCTATAACATCTTTCTAAATATATAATTTACAATAACTTGTATAGCTTTATCGTTAAATCCGCCTTCTGGAATAATAATATCAGCATATTTTTTTGTTGGTTCAACATATGCATCATGCATAGGCTTTACTGTATTTGTATATTGTTCAATTACAGAATCCAAACTTCTTCCTCTTTCTTTAATGTCTCTTTCCAATCTTCTAATAAATCTTAAATCATTTTCCGTATCAACATAAATAGCTAAATCGTACAATTCTCTTAATTCTTTATAATACAAAGCAAAAATACCTTCTACTATAATTATGGGTTTAGGATAAAATTTAGTTGCGCCAACTCTTGTAAATTGTGCAAAATCATATTCAGGTAAATCGATTGTTTTACCTTCTTTGAGTTCGTTAAGGTGTTTAAACATCAATTCGTCTTCAATCATATTTGGATGATCATAATTATGCATTTTTCGTTGTTCCAAAGTTTCATGACTTAAATCTCTATAATAGTTATCCATTGGTAAAATTTCGCAGTTTTGACTACCTAACGTTTCTCGTATTCTATATGCTACTGTAGTTTTTCCAGACCCAGTTCCTCCAGCTATTCCGATAATGTACACTTAAAAACACTCCTTATTTATTAGATTTCTTGAAATTTAGTTTAAACCCTAAAATAATATAAATTATAGAGAACACTAAAATAGTAATTAATTCATTATTACTAATATTGATATTCTCCTTTAGTAGAGAATTTGTTCCTATTTTTAAGGTTAAAGAATATTCTAAGGCATAAACTGAAAAAAATGCAGCAATTGTAGAAGCTATAAATATAGTTAATATGGTTACAACGTTATCAAAACTTTTTGTTATTAGTAAAGATATTACTAAACCAAAAATGATAGTAAAAATCCACGGAATATATGATTGGTCCATAGTTTTTAAAAATTCAATTTTTTGGAAAATTTCAGGGTAAAATTTTAATATTATACCAGATATTTCAAAACCAACAATGCCTCCTAATATAAATCCCGCAATTTGGGCCGAAGATTTGAACAAAGAATAAGTTAATAAACCAATAATTATAGAAAAAACTAAAAATGAAATTTCTTTATATTCACTGATTTGGTTTATTAAATCTTTTGAAAAATCAAACTGTAAAAGATATGGAATAATGAATACATAACTACTTATAAATCCCATAATAAAAAATATTATTTTTGATACTTTTTTTGCAAATAAAAAAGAAATGACGGAGATAGGTAAAATAATATACCATGAATTTGCATAGGAATATAATACTTTTAATGATTCTGTATTTTGTTGAATAAAATTAGAAATTGTTGAAGCAATAGTTTCTTCCATAAATATACCTCCTTTGAAGTTATTTAAATTATATCATAAAATAAGTGGAAAAATTAAAATTATAAGAAAAAGTGATATAATAAATATAGAAAAAAGAAGAGGAGGTATAACATGGAAAATCCATTAGTGGCAGCTATGATAGAGTTTGCAATTTTAGGAACAGCGGGTGAAGTAGTTGCGAAATTATTAACTAAAAGTAAAATTTCACTATTTAAAGTTATTTATTCAGCAATTGTATGGGCTATTTTAGGAGTAATTATAAAGTTTGCATTTACAGGATTTAATGGATTTGTAAACGAATTAGTGAATCATAATTATTTGCCTTCAGGGAAAGTATATCAAGCGTTTTTTAAATCTTTATTTACAAATGCGTTTTTCGGACCATGGTTAATAATTATTCATAGATTTTTAGAAAATATATCTAGACTTAAAGTTCCTACAGACGGATTAAAAGGTGCAATGTTAACGTTATTGTGGTTTTGGGTGCCTGCTCATACAGTAACATTTTCATTACCTATTGAATGGCAAATCACTCTTGCAGCTGTTTGGAGTTTTGTATTAGGCTTAATCTTAGGTATTTTTTCTAATTTGAAAAATAAAAAAGAGGTAGAAAATGATTAAAATTCTTATTATAGAGGATGATAAAATTTTAAATAAAACAATGTGCGAATTTTTAAATAAATTTGATTATAAAACTATTTGTGCTATGAGGGGGTTGGAAGGATTAGACATAGCAAAAAATGAAAACCCTGACATGGTTATTTTAGATTTAAGATTGCCAGATGTTAATGGTATGGAGCTAATTGAACAATTGAAGAAATATGTTAGTGAAATAATTATAATAACTGCTCACGGTGATGTGGCTGATGCAGTAAAAGCTACAAAATTAGGAGTATATAACTTTCTTGAAAAACCAGTTGACTTAAAAGTTCTTATTAATGAAGTGAATAGAGCACTGGAAACAATAAAATTGAGGAAAGAAATAAACATATTAAAAAAGAAATTACATGAATTTCCTGAATTAATAGGAAATTCTCGATATATAGAGCAAATAAAAGAAAAAATAAAATTAATAGCTCCTAAAAACATCCCTGTTTTAATAACAGGAGAAAGTGGAACAGGGAAAGAGATAATAGCTCAGTTAATGCATAAATTTAGTAATAGAAAAAATTTTATAGCGGTAAATTGTGGCGCAATACCTCCAGATTTATTTGAAAGTGAATTATTTGGATATGAAAAAGGAGCTTTTACAGGGGCAGAACAAGCAAAACCAGGAAAATTTGAAATGGCAAACAATGGGACTTTGTTTTTAGATGAAATAGGTGAATTGCCAAAAAATATGCAAGTAAAATTATTAAGAGTTTTGGAAAGCAAAGAAGTTGAACGTATTGGATCAACTAAAACAATTAAAATAAACGTTAGAATAATTGCTGCAACTAATAGAGATTTAAAAAAAATGGTTGAAGAAAATAAATTTAGAGAGGATTTATATTTCCGTTTATCAGTTATTCAAATTACAGCAGAACCATTAAGAAAGCATAAAGAGGATATTTCCCTACTTGTGAATTATTTTATTCATAAGGCAAATGAGGAATTTGGAACTAAAGTTAAGGGTATAGAACCAGATGTTATAGAACTTTTAAGAAAATATGATTGGCCAGGTAATGTAAGAGAATTAAAAAATGTTATTTATTCTATGGTGGCAATTGCTCCAGATGAAATTTTAGATAAGACATTATTACCAGCCAATATAAGAGAATCCGAAGGGTTGGAGTATATAAAAATTCCTGTAGGATTACCGTTGGATGAAATAGAAAAGAGATATTTGTATAAAACTATTGAATATACAAATAATAATAAAACCCATGCTGCCAAATTATTAGGAATATCTAAAATGACGTTATTTTCGAAATTAAAAAAATGGGAGAATAATATTAGGGGGGATAATAATGCCTGAAGAAAAAAAGAATGAACAAGAAGAGTTAGATTTAAGTGATTTACTTGATGATGCAGAGAAAATAAATAAATTAATGGATTTAGATGATGTTGAAAATTCTGAAAAGACAGATTTAGAAGAGTTGGAAGATAAAAAAATAGATGATAAAATTTCTGATCTAAAGGATTTAGAATTATCTGAAGAAGTATCTGATGAAGAAATTGTACCTGAGGTGGAAGATGTTGAAAAAATGGTAGAAGAATTTGAAAAAAAATTTAGTCAAAATTCAGATAAAAAAGAAGAAACAGAAGAAATACCAGAATTAGAAGTAGAAGAAACAAAAGAAGAAACAGAAGAAATACCAGAATTAGAAATAGAAGAAACAAAAGAAGAAACAGAAGAAATACCAGAATTAGAAATAGAAGAAACAAAAGAAGAAACAGAAATTAAAAATCTCCAGCATAATTTAAGTCAAAAAATAGAAGAAGAGATTATTATGCCAAATATAAAAATTGAAGATACCGAATTAGAAGACAAATTAACATTATTTGAGGAGAAAATTAATAAGAAATTTGAAGAATATGAGAAAAAAATTGAAGAATTGAGAATGATGAATAAATTACTGAAAAAAAGATTGAAATTATATGATTTAAAAGTTGAAAATATAGAGGAAACACTAGTTATAGTATTAAAAAATTTAATTTTAAGTACACCAGGGGATACAAATTCATTACTAAATGCGATCATTGAAATTAAGCCTTTCATTTCGTCGAAGAAAAATATATTAAATCTAATTAATATTGTGGAGAGTTTAAAAACAAAACTTTCTGAGCAAAACGAATACGTTTTAAATTATATTTTAGGTAATTTAAATTTTGAAATTGGTAATTGGAGTGAAGCTGAAAAATCATATTTAAGAGCTTTGCATTTTTGTGAAAAAGATAAAAATCTTGATATGCAATTTAATACATCGGTTATTCAAAATAATTTAGGTACAATGTATGCTGAAAAAGGGAAAAGAGATTTAGCTAGAGGATATTTCGAAGCATCTTTAGAAATAAGAAAGAAATTAAAAGAAAAATCTGAAAAATATAGTATTTATTTATACTATTCTTTAAATAACTTAGGAAGTTTAGAAATGAATTCTGGGAATTTAGATAAAGCAGAAGAATATTTTAATGAAGCATATAAAATATTGCAGATGGGAAATATTTCTGATGAAGATCAAGCTATGCTCCTATTAAATATGGGGAATTTATATATGGAGAAGGTTCAAGAAAAACAAGCAATAGAGTTTTTAAAAAAAGCCTTTGAAATATATTTAAAGTTATATGAAGAAAAACCTCTAAAATTTGGTAAAAATTTAAAAAAGACATCAGAGTTATTATCTAAATATGATGAATCAATTCTACAAAAATATGGTGAATTATTTGATGAATTAAATTTTTTGGAGTGATTTAAATGATTATAAGAATTGATGAGGATTTTATTAATGGTTTAATAGATAAATTAATAGAAGAAAATACAAATATTAATGGTTTGAAAAATATTAATATTGAAATGAAAGATAATAATATGCATTTTCAAGTAGAAGTAGATATTTTTGGGAGAAATATAGTATTTGATTCTATTGTAAATTTTAAAAATAAACCAGAATCTTTAGCTGAGGGAATATTGAGTTTTGCATTATCAGGAGATGAAGGAATAAGGAAAATAGTAGAGGGGATTTTTTTCATTATATCAGAATTTATTAATGGAATATCTTCAAAAGATAATGAAGTGAAAATAGATTTTTCACAAATAAAATATCCAGAAAAAATTAAACCCATATTAAAATCTTTAAAATTGGAAACATTTGAAATAAAAGAAAAAGAATTTATATTGAAATTAAATTATAGGGAATAGATATTATGGAAATAACTATACCTAAAGATTTATTAATGGATGTTTTAAATAATATTGTAAAAAGTTTTTCTTCTGAATTTCTTAAAAAAATATTTAATTTATCTACTAAAGTGACCTTTGAGAATAATTCAATAATAATAAGAATTCTTTTATTTAGGTATTATATAAAAATTGCTAGAGTACCTGAACAACTGTCAGGGATTTTTGAATTTGAACATAATTTACCAATAACTTATATAAAAAAAGATAAATTACCAGATATTATTTTTATCGATAAAAAGAAATTATATCTTCATATTCCGGAAAATTTAATAACAAAAAATTTGAAATTAGAAAAACTAGAATTTGATAGAGATTTAATAATACTAAGGCTTACAAGCTAAATATTATGGGGGGATAAAATGACAAAAGCAGAAAAAAGTTGGATTATGTACGATTGGGCAAATTCTGCATATACATTAGTCATTACGACAGCAATTTTGCCTATATTTTTCAAGGAAATTGCATCAAAAGGTATGGAAAATTATTTATCAACTGCATATTGGGGTTATGGAAATACAATAGCAACAATAGTTGTTGCTTTATTAGCCCCGATTTTAGGAACTATAGCAGATTATCAAAATTTTAAAAAACGCTTTTTGACTTTTTTTTGGATGATGGGTATTATATCAACATTTTTATTAACAACAGTTAATGAAGGAGATTGGTTAAAATGTTTAATTATATATATTTTTTCGTCAATAGGATTTGCAGGAGCTAATGTTTTTTATGATTCATTTTTAGTTGATGTGACTACTAATGAAAGAATGGATTGGATATCTTCAAGTGGGTTTGCCTGGGGGTATATAGGTAGTACAATTCCCTTTATTTTGAGTATGGCAATAATAATGAAACCTGGATTAATAGGGTTAAATAGTACATTAATCGCAACTAAATTAGCATTTATTGTTACAGGTCTGTGGTGGTTTATCTTTTCAATACCTTTATTAAAAAATGTTGAGCAGGTTCATTATATTGAGGCATCTAAAACACCAATTAAAGATAGTTTTATTAGAATGATAAAAACATTTAAAGAGATAAAAAATTATAAAAATATTTTTTTGTTTTTAATAGCTTATTTTTTCTATATAGATGGTGTTGGAACAATTATAAAAATGGCAACAGTTTATGGTAAAGATGTAGGAATAGATACTACACAATTATTGTTGGCATTATTTGCAACACAAGTAGTGGCATTTCCATTTGCATTAATATATGGGAAATTAGCTCAAAAATTCAATGTAAAAACAATGTTGTTTATAGGAATTATAGTGTATTTTATTATTACATTATATGGATATTTTTTAAAAACAGCAGTTGATTTTTGGATTTTGGCAATGCTTGTGGCAACATCTCAAGGTGGGATACAAGCATTAAGTAGATCGTTATATGGTAAATTAATCCCTAAAGAAAAATCAGCGGAATTTTTTGGATTTTATAATATATTTGGAAAATTTGCAGCAATTATGGGTCCATTTTTAGTTGGATTTTTTTCTCAAATTACAAAAAATTCAAGGTTTGGAGTTTTGAGTATATCGATACTGTTTATTATAGGGGCTATATTGTTAATCAAAGTAGAAGAAAGAATATATAATTAGACGGTGCTTTAAGCATCGTCTTTTTCTTTGTTATAAGAATAAAAATCGTTAAATTAGTTCATTATTCTTAGATATTATTAAAAATTTTGTATATACTCGTGTATATATGAGTATGTTTGAGTATGCGTATTTGACTATATGAAAAAAATTTCATAAAATTATTATGTATAAAATTACAAAATATAAAAGAAAAAATAAAATTATGAAGTAATTTATGTTATGAAATTTGCGAAATTTTTAATATTTTTTGAAGGAGGCGTTATTATGTATAGAGTGGCATTATGGGGTTTTGGAGCTATGGGGAGTGGAATTGCAAGAAACATTTTATCCAAATATGAATTAGAATTAGTCGGGGTTTATGATACAAGATATGTTGGAAAAGATATTGGAGAAATTTTGGAAATTGGTGAAACAGGATTAAAAGTTTATGATTCACCAGAAAAAATGCTAGATGAAACTAATCCAGACCTTGTTGTTATTGCTACAAATTCATTTGTTGAAGTTGTAAAGGAACAAATAATTATGGCAGCAAAAAAACATATTAATGTAATTACAATTGCTGAGGAAATGGCATATCCATTTTATACACATCCAGATGAGGCAGAAGAAATGGATAGTTTAGCAAGAAGATATGGTGTATCAATATTGGGAACTGGTATAAATCCTGGATTTGTTCTTGATACATTAATCCTTGCATTATCAGGAGCATCATTAAATGTTGAACAAATAAAAGCAGCTAGAATAAATGATTTATCACCATTTGGTCCAACAGTTATGGAAACACAAGGAGTTGGTACTACAGTAGAGGAATTTGAAGAAGGATTAAAAAATGGAAAAATTGTTGGACATATTGGGTTTGAACAATCAATTTATATGATTGCTGATGCATTAGGATGGAATATTGATAAAATTGAGCAAACAAGAGAACCTATTATTTCAAATGTTTTAAGAGAAACAAAATATGTAAGAGTAGAACCAGGTATGGTAGCTGGTTGTAATCATATTGCAAAAGCATATATAGATGGAAAATTAGTAATCGAATTAAAGCATCCTCAACAAGTAAGACCTGAATTAGAAAATGTTGATACAGGAGATTACGTAGAAATTATTGGAGATCCTAATCTTAAATTAGCTATTAAACCAGAAATTCCTGGAGGAAAAGGTACTATAGCTGTTGCTACAAATATGATTCCATCTGTTATAGAAGCAGAATCGGGATTACTATCAATGGCTGATTTGCCTGTACCAAGAGCTTTAATTGGTGACTTAACATTATAGGAGATGATGAAATGATTGCAAAAAAAGGTGATTGGGTTCAAATATATTTTATAGGTTTAAATCCTGAACAAAGAACTTCTAATATTCCAGAGGACACAAAGCGTGTTCCTCTGGAAATTCGCATAAAAGGTTTTTTATTAAATAACGAAGCAAAAATTGGAGATGATGTTAAAATAGAAACACCTGTGGGAAGAGTGGTTGAAGGAACATTAGAAGAAATTTATCCTAAATATAAACATAATTTTGGTAAACCTATTATTGAATTACTTCAAGTCGGAAAACAATTAAGAGAAATGATCGAAGGTGATCAAAAATGAGAGATATGAGTTATGATGCAGTGATGTCAAGAAAAAATGAAATAATGAAAAAATCAGTAGGTGTAGATTATACAAAATATGAAATAGAAGGTATAGCTTTTGATTATGAGGAAATGATGAAAGATGCAGGCTATACTATAGATGAAATAAGAAAAATCCAACTTGAAACAGGTGTAGGAAATACGCCATTAGTAGAATTAAAAAATATAAATAAATTAATAAAAAAAATTGCACCTAAAGGAAAAGGCGCAAAAATTTTTGTAAAAGATGAAGCAACAAATCCATCAGGATCATTTAAAGACAGAAGAGCATCTATAAGTGCATATAGAGCAAAAATCATGGGATATAAAGGGGTAATGGCTGCAACAAGTGGCAATTATGGCGCAGCTGTTGCATCTCAAGCATCAAAAAGAGGATTAAAATCTATCATAGTTCAGGAATGTTATGATAGTAATGGCGTGGGACAACCTGAAATATTAGAAAAAGCTAGAGCTTGTGAAGCATATGGAGCTGAAGTTGTTCAACTAACTGTAGGACCTGAATTATTTTATTACTTTTTAGTATTACTTGAAGAAACAGAATATTTTAATGCATCATTATATACACCATTTGGTATTGCAGGTGTAGAAACATTAGGTTATGAAATAGCCGAACAATCAATGAATCAATTTGGGAAATATCCTGATGCAGTTGTTATAACTCATGCAGGTGGAGGGAATTTAACAGGAACAGCAAGAGGTTTAAAAAGAGCCGGTGCAATAAATACTAAAATAATAGGTGCAAGTGTTGATCTACATGGACTCCATATGGCATCTGATAAAGACTTTAATAAAAAATCATTTACTACAGGCCATACAGGATTTGGTATACCATTTGCTACATTCCCTGATAGATCAGATGTTCCTAGAAATGCTGCAAGACCTTTAAGATATATGGATGAATATGTATTGGTTACACAGGGTGAAGTTTTCTATATTACAGAAATGCTAGCAAATATAGAGGGAATGCAAAGAGGTCCAGCTGGAAATACATCACTAGCTGCTGCTTTTGCATTAGCAATGGAAATGAATGATGATCAAATAATAGTAGTTAATGAAACAGAATATACAGGAGCAGGGAAGTTACCTTCTGCTCAATTAACATTTGCTAAAGAAAATGGGATTGAAATAAAGTTTGGTGATCCAATTAAAGAGGATATCCCTGGAAAAAATATAGTATTACCAGAACATCCATCAATGGTTGGTGTAATTAAATATCCATTAGAAAAATTAAGAAAATCATACATTAAAGAACTAAAGAAAAGATACAATAAAACAGAATATACAATCAAAGAACTAGAATTTATAGCTGAAGATTTAAGAATTACTGTAGAAGATGTTAAAAAGTATATAGAGGAGGTTGAAAAATAATGGAACCAAGAAAAATAAAATTTGAAGAAAAAGCAAAACATTTAATGAACATGACAGATGAAGAATTAGATAAATATTTTTGGGATTTAGTTGAAAAGGTAGTTGATCCACTTATAGATTTAGCTAAAACTCATACATCTCCTTCTATTGAAAGATCTGTATTATTAAGAATGGGATTCAACAGTATGGAAGCAAAAGCTTTGGTAGATAAATTTTTTGAAAAACATATATTGGGAAAAGGTGCAGGAAATATCGTATATACAATAGCTAAAGAGCATAATATAGATTATATACAAGCAGGAAGGGATTTAATAGCAGGGAAATATTGGGAGGATGTAGATAGAATTTTTGTTCACGGAGGCGATAAATAATGAAACTAGAGCCCAACAAAAAATTAAATGTAGAAGAGATATTAAAAGATTTAGACAAATACAGACCAAAAAGAAAGGGTTGGACATGGAGAGAAAAATTACCTCCAAAAACAAAAATTGGAGAATTTGAATATTATGAAATAAGTAAGCCTTTAAAAAATTTTGTTGCATTACCTGCAGCTCATTACTTTAAAAATATTGATCCACAACCACAAGAAGTTATTACATCAGAAATAGCTTCAGGTAGATTCGAAGAGGATATAAGAAGAATGAGAATGGCAGCATGGCATGGTGCTGATCATATTATGGTTATTAGAACATTGGGACAAAGTCATATGGATGGATTAATTGAAGGGACACCAGAGGGCATTGGTGGAATACCTATTACAAGAAAACAATTAAGAGCTTCAAGAAAAGCTTTAGATTTAATAGAAGAAGAAGTTGGAAGGCCTATTAATTTCCATAGTTATGTTTCTGGTGTTGCAGGACCGGAAGTTGCTGTATTATTCGCAGAAGAAGGAGTAAACGGAGCTCATCAGGATCCTCAATATAATGTATTATATAGAGGAATAAATATGATAAGATCATTTGTTGATGCTGCAGTTGCTAAAAAAATAATGGCTTCAGTTGATATGCTTCAAATCGATGGGGCACATAATGCTAATGCTTCTGCTAAATTTGCTTGGAAAGTAATGCCAGAATTGTTAGTTCAACATGCTATTAATTCATTATACTCCGTTAAATCTGGTATGAAAAAAGAAAACATTGCATTGTCGACAGTTCCACCAATTGTATCTCCAACTCCAGAATTTAGATTGAATTTTGTGTATGCTTTAACAATAAGAGAATTATTTAAAGATTATAAATTCAGAGCACAAATGAATACAAGATATATTGAATCTGACTTATTTGATGCAACGAGAATTCATGTGCTTGATACATTAATCTCAAGATTAACAAAAGCAGATATACAATCAACAATTACACCAGACGAAGGAAGAAATGTACCATGGCATATCAATTCAATACGTGGAGTAGAAACTGCAAAACATACGTTAGTAGCTTTAGACGGCATTAAAGAAATGGTTCAAGTAAATTGGGATAATGTGAGAGAAAAGGTTAGAGAATTAAAAATACGTGCAATATTAATGCTTGAAGAAATAATAGAAATGGGTGGTTATTTTGAAGCCGTAGAAAATGGCATGTTTGTAGATAATGGAGAATATCCAGAAAGAATGGGTGATGGTATTGTAAGAAAGAAAGATGGTGGTATTGGTGCTGGAACAGTTGTACCAAGAGATAAAGATTACATGGCTCCAGTATGTCATCACTTCGGATATAATAATTTACCAGAAGGATTAGAAAAACCATGTGATTTAATTAATGGATGTACATTATGTAATCCAGATAAGATACAGTATATTGATGAATTGGATGACGAAGACAATGTTTATAAAAGATTGGATAAAATAAGAGAATATAGAGAAAACAATTTAATAAAACCAGAAGTTGAATGGAGTTATGACGGTTATATCCAATTAGATATGACTATACCAGAATCCGAAGAATATGCTGAAGCAGCAGCTCTTGAAATATGTAAAAGAATGGGACTTGAAGATGCGCAAGTTATATCGAAAACAATATTACATCCAACAGAAGCAACATATGTTGAATTAAAGGCTAAAGTTCCATTTGCAATAAAGAAAGATGAATTAGTATTACCAAAAAAACCAGAAGTTATGTCTGATGATGAATTATTTGATTTCTTTGCAAAACATAAAGTAAAAGTAGTTGCTGGTACAGTAGGAAATGATGAACATAATGTTGGTATAAGGGAAATACTAGATATAAAACATGGTGGTATTGAAAAATATGGAATAAAATATGAATATTTAGGAACCAGCGTTCCTCCTGAAAAATTAATCGATGCTGCAATAGAAGTTGGTGCTCAAGCAATATTAGCTTCAATGATTGTAACTCACAATGATGTTCATGTTGAAAATATGAAAAAATTGCATAATCTTGCAATAGAAAAAGGAATTAGAGATAAAGTGATGATTATTGTTGGTGGAACACAATTAAATGATGATTTAGCAAAAGAAAATGGAATGGATGCAGGATTTGGAAGAGGAACTAAAGGTTCTCATGTTGCAACATTTATCGCAAAAAAATTAAAAGAGATGACTGAAGAATAATAGTTAAGCTCCGCTGCAATTATGCAGTGGAGTTATTTTTTATATTATTTTTATTTCTCAAAGATAGTTTTATTCTATATTAGAGAATTTTATAATTGCAAGCAATAAATAAAAAAATAACATTTTAGGGGGTATTATGTTGAAATATATAGATAGAAAAGGAACTAATTCAATAAAATGGGATTGGTATAAATGGAACAAACATCTTTTTATGGAAAAGGATATTTTACCAATGTGGGTAGCAGATATGGATTTTGAAGTGCCTCAAGAAGTTATTAATGAATTAAAAAAAAGAATGGAACATGGTGTATATGGGTATACTTTTGAACCCGCTGATTTAAAAGATAATATAGCAAATTGGCTTGAATATAAACATGGTTGGAAAATAGATAAAAATTGGATATTATTCACTCATGGAGTTATACCTCCTTTAAATTTAATTATTGAATTATTTACAAAACCTGAAGATAAAATTATTATACAAACACCAGTTTACCCACCTTTTATGAGTTCTATAGAAAATAATAATAGAAAACTTTTAATCAATGAATTAAAATTAATAGATGATTATTATGAAATGGATTTTGATGATTTTGAAAAAAAAGCTAAAGAAGCTAAAATGTTTATTTTATGTAGCCCTCATAATCCTGTTGGAAGAGTTTGGGAAAATGATGAGTTGAAAAATCTGGCAGATATTTGCTTAAGAAATAATATTTTAATTGTATCTGATGAAATACATGCAGATTTAACCTTTAAAAATTCTAAGCATATTCCAATTGCATCTATTTCCGAAGAGGTTGTAAACAATACAATTACATTAATGGCACCAAGTAAAACATTTAATATAGCGGGATTTCATTTTGGATATACGATAATAGAAAATAGTGTTTTAAGACAAAAATTTAAAAATAGAATAAAGCAATTAGGCTTATATATGCATAACTTTCCTGGAATGATTGCAACAAACATCGCATATAAATATGGGAAAAATTGGTTAATGGAAACTATGGAATATATCGAAGAAAATTATAAATTTGTTAGAGAATATTTTGAAAAAAATATACCTGGAGTAAAAGTAATAAAATCAGAAGGTACATTTTTAATATGGCTAGACTTTAGAAAATTAAAATTATCTCAGGAAAAATTAAGAAAACTTCTTGAAAAGAGAGCAAAGGTTGGATTAAATAATGGAGAATTATTTGGCCCGGGTGGAAAAGGATTTATGAGAATGAATATCGCAACATCCAGAGAAAATATAATCGAAGCATGTAGAAGAATTGAAAAAAATATTATAAAAATAGACTAGTAAAGGGAAACTGTCATTTCTAAAAATACCAAAAAAGGACTAGCAAATTCATTAAAAAATTGATGAAAAATAATACCTTAGAAAAAAATCACGTTATTGATAAAATGATAAAGATAATAAAATTATAAAATGGATTTGAAAAAATAACCAAAAGCAACGCGTCTTTGGCCAAAAACATATTTAATGTCAAAATCTCAATTCAAATACAATTTTTTAAAAACATATCAAATATTTTCATTTCCTCATCACTGAGTTCAAAATAATGAAAAACAAACTCCTTAAAATTTTTTATATTCTTAAACATCTCGGCAATGAGTTTTTTTTTGCATGGGAATAATTGAGGAATTATTTGCAAATGAAGTTGCTGAAATATGATATAATTCAATTGTGAAGTTATAATCTTTATTTTTTAAAGACTTTTATTAAAATCGAAAATATTTTATCTTAAACCCACTGTAAATGAGTAATGCTTCACCGGAGGTGAGTCTATGAAAAGATTTTGTACAAGCGGTCCCGTTGATAAAAAGACCTGTTATTATGTAGAAAGACCAGATGTAATGAAAGAAGCGCTTGATCATATAGAAAATTGGAGATACTTCACAGTATCAGCCCCAAGGCAAACAGGAAAAACAACACTGCTAAATGATATAGTTGAAAAAACAAAAGAAAAATATTTAACAATATTTATCTCTTTTGAAAGTTATGGACAAAAAAGTTTAAAAAGTTTTCTAAAAACAATTATCAGGGATATAGAAGATGATATAGAATATAGATATAATCAAAAAATTAAATTAAAAAAATTAGAAGAAATAGATGAAATAAGGGAATTAATATTGGAAATACATGAAAAAACAAAAAAAGAAATAATATTAATGATAGATGAATTTGAAAGATTAGATAAAAACATAATGAACGAATTTTTACATATAATACGAAGTATATATCATAAAAAGCAAATATACAAACTCAGAAGTGTAATATTAATAAGCGTAGGATATCTAAGTGGAATATTAGAAGACAATGCAAGTCCATTTAACATAGCCGAACATTTAGAAGTACCCTACTTTACAAAAGAACAAGTATATAATTTGCTAAACCAACATGAAAAAGAAACAGGACAAATATTCGAAGAGAAAGTAAAAGAATTAATATGGCATAACGCAGCAGGACAACCT
>NZ_BAAHYY010000041.1:0-15991 GCF_054657315.1 Marinitoga arctica
AAGCAATTAAAATATCCTTTACTCCTCTTGCTTTCAAATCATTTAAAACACTCATCCAAAGTCTTGAAGATTCATTCTTTTCAATATATATACCCAAAATATCCTTATAACCATCAAGATTAATACCAATAACGTTATATATAGCTTTTTCCTTTCCTTGGTATTGTTATTCCGTACAAATCCCTTTTCCTTTATTTTTTATTTTACCATTTACATGCTCAATTATTTTATTAAAATATTTATAAAAAAGCTCCCAAAATTAATAGGGAGCTTTTTTATAGTAGAATGAATTTTCATCAAGAATTTTAAGATTAGTAGATTAAAGTTTTTTCTTTTTTTTCTTGTTTTCATACATGAGTTTATCAGCTTTAGAAATTATTGAATCAAGCGTTTCTGAATGGGTATATTCTATGAAACCAAAACTTACACTATAATTAATCTTTTCTTTTTCACTAATTTGCATTAAATCACTTAAAATCTTTTCTTCAATACGTTTTGTATCATTTAATGTACAATTATAAAGGGCAATAATGAATTCGTCACCACCATATCTTGCAACAATATCGGAGTTTCTTATATTTTTCCTTATAACATTCGCTATAATCTGCAACGCTTTATCACCTGCTGCATGACCAAATTTATCATTTATTGTTTTCAAATTATCAACGTCAATAAAACCAATTATAATTGGAGCATTTTCTCTTTTGGAAAGTAATAATAATTTTTCAATAAAGTAAAAGCCAGCTCTTCTATTGAATATATTGGTTAAACTATCATAATATGCAATATGTTTGAGTTTTTCTTCATTTTCTTTTAGTTCCGTAATATCTCTGCTTATTAAGGCGGCGCCAATAAGTTCAGCTCTATCATTATAAATAGGATAATAGTTATTGCTTACCCAATAAATAGAACCATCTAACTTTTTTATCGGTTTTTCAACAATAAAGTTTTTTTCATTTTTTAAGGCTAATTCGAACTCTTCAAAGTATCTATCTTCGCCTTCAAATATTTCTCTTAAATTATCTCCTTCTTTTAGTTCTTTATTAAAATCTCTTTTAGTCCAATTTTTAAAAATAGAATTTGCCAAAATAACATTTAAATCTTTATCTACATATAATATTCCGTCCAAACTATTTTCTATTATTGATTTTAATAGTTTTTCAGAGTTTAATAATTTTTCCTTTGTTTTATTTAATTCTTTAGTATATTCATTAAGAGAATTAAACAATACTTCTATTTCTTTTTTTTGTTTTTCAGATATTTCAATCTGTTTTTTTAATTCTGATGTTCTTTTTTTAATTATATAGTTCATAAACCAAATAATAATAAATAAAGCAAAAGAAACAAATGATGATATTAAAAGCAATAATATGAGCCATGAAGGTATTTTTGATTTTTGATTGTAATTATTAAATATTTGATAATATATAGATTTTGGATTATCTTTTAAAATTCTTAAATCTTCATCAATTTTTGATATTATATCTTTGAGATTGGGGTTATGATATATAAGATAAGCATTAATTAAATAAAATGAAATAGGGGTTTCTGATACATTATTATATTTATTATATAAAGCCATTCCAGCAAATCTATTTATTACGCCAGCATCAATTTCTTTTTTTGAAAGAGCTTCGAAAATTTCTTTATAGGTATTATATTCTATAAAATTAATATTTAGGTTAAATTCATCACTGATATTTTTTAACCCCTTATCTCCTGTATAATAAATATCTTTTTTCAATACACCGATTTTTTTATTTTTAAGGTCTAAAATATTATCAATTTTTAAGTTTTTTTGAGAATATATTTTTCCATAATTTACTAGAAATGGAACATTATTATAATAAAAAATTTCACTTCTTTCTTTTGTTTTACCAACAGGTAAGACAATATCTATTAAATCATTTTCTAAAGCATTAAATGCTTCATTAAATGTTAAATAGATATATTTAATTTTTATCTTTTCTTTTTTGGCGATGTAATTAAAGATATCAGGAATAATTCCTTTTATCTTTCCATCTTCTGCATAAGATAAAGGGGGATTTTCATAAACTCCCACTTTTAAAGTGATGCTTAAATTCAATATTGCGAAACTAATAAATAAAAGTATTAATAGTATTTTTTTCATTATTTCATCACCTTAAATAGAAGTTTTTTCTTTGTTTCACCATTTTCGTCAAATTTGATTATTCCAAATTCTGTATTAAATTCGTTATTTAATATGTAGTTTCTAATTTTTTCTAAGTTGTTTCCCGTTTTTTTATAAGAGTCATATAGTATCCTTAATGATTCATATACTGTATAAGCATAAATATTAGGATTTTTATAATATACGCTAAAAAAGTGCTGTGCAAAATCAGAATTTTTTGAAAAATAACTTGGTAAAATTATATTTTTTTTATCATCTAATAACTCTATTAAATGTTCATCATTTATCCATGGAAAAACAATAGCATAAATATTAGGATTTAATTTTTTTAATAAGTTTATTATTAATGCAGTCTTATTTAGAGAATTTACCATGATATAAGCATAATTTTCGTTATTATAATAAAGTTTTATTTTTTCAATGGATTGTATGGAATTATATAAAGGAATAAGGTTAATATTTCCGAAATAAAATTTATTAAAATTTTCAAAGGAGTTATTAATATATTCTGGATTTTCAAAACCTTTTACAACAAGAATTCTAGAGGTTTTGGTATTTAAGTATTCTGCGAGTTGTTTCTGCTCATTTTTATTTGTGATATTAACTCTAATAAAATAATCATTTGAAGCAGTATAAGAATCTGATGTAATAGAAGTACCTATTCCTAAAATTTTATCATTTTTTAATAAGGGGTATATTTTTTTAAAAGACGTTGAATCGGTAGCAAAAATAATAATTTTTATACCTTTATTTTTTAAATAATTGTATGCTTTTAATGAATTTTCAACAATTCCTTGCGTGTCTTTATAATAAACTTTTATGTTTGGATTTTTATTTTTTAAATAAAAAAGATTTACAGCATTTTTTATATCTACCATAGTAAAAGTTTCATCACCAGAAAAATTAGCGATTATCCCGATTTTTAATACATTATTTTTATAAAATAAAAATAATGAAATCAATAAAATAATTAATATTAAAGAAAATAAATAAAATTTTTTCATAAATTCCTCCTGATATAAAATAATACTATTTATTTGTAAAAAACGTTTCCAATAAATTTATAAAGTAATTTTTTATCTTTTTATTATATATGATTATTAGATATTCGTCATTTTTTTCTCTAGCCCTATAAGTCAAATTATAACTGCCTAATACTATTCCTTTTTCATTTATTAATAATTTTAAATGCATATTTCTATAGCTATTTATAATCTTATATTCAATTCCTTTTAAAAATCTAATATTAGAAAAATTGTTTATATTCCATTTATCAGCAACAATTTTTATATCAATGTTTTTAGATGATAAAAATTCTAAATCATATAATATTCTATTATCTGTAAATGAAAAAGTGAAAATATATAAAAATTTTTTCGAGGATAATATGAAATTATTTAGTTCATTATATATATTTTTTGATGGTCCAGTTACAAATTTCATTTTTCCTAAATCTTTTGATGTTATCTCTTTATTAATTATTCTTTTATTTTTTCCAAAATTCCCATTTTTAAAATTTTCGAATTCTTTTAAAAATAATTTAACAACATCTATATCTTCAGTAAAAATAAAAACATTTAAATCTTCAAAAATACTACCTTTTGTAAAATTTCCTGTTCCAAATAAAACACTATTATTGTCAAAAATAATAAATTTTTCATGTAAATATCCACTAGTGTTTTTATCTGGCAAAATATTGGTACTTTTAAAATTCATCATATTATATTCTATATACCCAGAAGATTTATTGTTTTCTAAAAGTTCTAAAAAAGGAGAGCTAATACTTAAGGAAGTAAATTTTATATCAGTCGATATAACGCTCTTTTCTTTTATAAAATCATATAGTTCATAAGAAGGAGTTATGAAGATTCTATAAGAAAAGATTGTATTAATAAATAAAATAAAAATCAGCATTAAAATTTTATGCATAATATCCCCCGATACTCCAACAGTTATTTAATTTAAAACATAAAAAAAGACTGCAATAAAGTGTGAAATACTTCCACCTAATACAAAAAGATGCCATATCATGTGGCCATATGGAAGTTTTCTCCAAATATAAAATACAGCTCCTATAGTATATAATAATCCTCCAATAACTAACCATATAACCCCTGCTTGTGGAAGATTATTTATAAGAGGTTTGATTGCAAAAACTATCATCCATCCCATTGCTATATATAGTAAAGTTGATAAAATGCGAAATTTTTTTACAAAAAAAGGTTTTAGTATTATACCAATTAAAGCAAGTATCCATACAGTAATAAAAATAGACCATCCAATTTTACCATTTAATGTAACTAAGGTGAAAGGTGTGTATGTTCCGGCGATTAATAAATATATAGAAGAGTGATCTATAATTTCTAATATTTGCTTTGCTTTTTTATGCTGAATACTATGATAAAGAGTTGATGCTAAATATAATAAAAACAAACTAATTCCATATATAGTTACACTGAATGTTTGTAAAAAAGTACCATGTAATGAAGAAAAAATGATTAATAAGATAAGAGCGATTAGACTTAACAAAGCTCCTATACCATGTGTAATTGAATTAGCAATTTCTTCGCCTTTGGTATATTTTTCGTAATTGCTTAAATCTTTAATTTTCTTCACCTTCGATCGATGGAATTTTTTTCTCTATTTCTAATACAAGCCCCTCAGCTGTAGCTAAATTAGTAGCGAGAGGAATATTGTGAACATCACAAACTCTCATTAAAGCGGAAACATCTGGTTCATGTGGTTGTGCTGTTAGTGGATCTCTTAAAAATATAACAAAATCCATACTTCCAGCAGCTATCATAGCTCCTATTTGTAAATCACCACCGTATGGTCCAGAAGCAAATTTTGTAATCTTTAATCCAACTTTTTGTTCAATTAAAGTTCCAGTAGAACTAGTAGCATATAAATTGCATTTTTCAAAAACATGTTTCCATTCTTTTACAAACATAACTAAGTCTAATTTTTTCTTATCGTGAGCAATTAATGCGACATTTATCATATTTTTCCCTCCAATATGTTGTTTATACTATTATAGCATAATTTTATTAAATAAAATTAATTTAGTTTTTAATAAAAAAACGACCTGAATAATCAGGCCGTAAAATTAACTCTCATATATTATTATATCATAAAAAACACATTTTGTCAAGAATAATTATTTTTTCAATTTTTTTAATTTAAAAAATTCTTCTCTTTCAAATTCTTCTAAGGTATCCTGAATAAATTTTATAGATTCTTTTAATCGAGGTATAACAATATTTTCAAGAGATGAAACTCTTTTTTTAGTTTTTTTAACTTCATATGCAAGCTTATAAACTTTATTTTCTATAATTGAAGCTTCGGTTATTAATTCCAAAACGGTTTTAAAAGAAATATAAGCTTGATCTAAAGCAGCATCTGTTCGATAAATTTCATATGGAATATCGATTGTTTGTTTTTCACGATAAAATTCTGGAACTTCTACTCCCATTACACTTCTAAATCTAATATTCAAATTATTATATTCAGGAACACCATTCGCATATTCTTCAACATTTTCAATTCCTAAATCCAGATTTGCTAATTGAAGGGATTTATATGCTTTTTCAAAAATTTTTAATATTTTTTCTTGTATTTCTCTAGCTTGATCAATTAAATCTATTAATTCTTTCATAATAATATTTCTTTTTTTCTCAAGCAAGTCATGTCCTTGTTTAGCAAGAACAAATTGTTGTTTTAAATTTATTAAATTACCTTTTGTTGGAATTGTTTGGTTAAAAATCATTTTTTCACCTTCAATCTTTGATGGCTAAAGAAATTATTTTTCATGATAATATTTCTCTATAAATGTTTTCTTTATTCTAGTTAATTCTGTTTTTGGAAGTATAGATAATATATTCCAAGCTAATTCGAGTGTTGAGTCCAAATTTCTTTCTTCATTAAATCCTTGATTAATGAATATTTCTTCAAACTCTTTCCCAAACTTTAGATATAATCTATCTATTTCAGAAAGATCATCTTCACCGATAATAGCCGCTAAAGACCTTATTTCAAAAACCCTTGAATATGATGCAAATAATTGTGAAGCCACATCAGGATGATCCTCTCTTGTATATCCTTTTCCAATTCCATCTTTCATTAACCTTGATAATGAAGGTAAAACATTAATTGGTGGATAAATATTTTTTCTATGCAAATCGCGTGATAAAACAATTTGGCCTTCTGTAATAAATCCTGTTAAATCGGGTATTGGATGTGTAATATCATCATTTGGCATAGTTAAAATAGGAATTTGGGTAACAGAACCATTTTTCCCTCTTATCATACCAGCTCTTTCATATATAGATGCAAGATCAGAATAAAGATAACCTGGAAATCCTTTTCTTCCGGGTATTTCCCCTCTATAATTTGATAATTCACGTAATGCTTCACAATAATTTGTCATATCGCTTAATATAACAAGTACATGTTTCTCCATTTCAAAAGCTAAATATTCAGCAACAGTTAAAGCAATTCTTGGTGTTGCTATTCTTTCCACAACAGGATCACTTGCAAGATTTAAAAAAACTACCATATTTTTAATAGCTCCGCTTTCTTCAAAACTTTTTATAATAAAATTAGCGTCATCCTTTTTTAATCCTATAGCACCAAAAACTACAGCAAATTCTTCGTTTGATTTAAGTTTTGCCTGTTTAGCAATTTGAACAGCTAATTTATTATGTGGCAAACCATTTCCTGAAAAAATAGGTAATTTTTGCCCTCTGATTAAAGTTAACATACTATCTATAGCAGAAATTCCTGTTTGTATAAAATTTCTTGGATATTCTCTTGCTGCAGGGTTAATAGCAGAACCATTAATATCGACACTTTTTTCACCTATTATTTCTCCTAATCCATCAATAGGTCTCCCAAGCCCATCAAAAGTTCTCCCTAGTATATCTGGAGATATGTTGATCTCTAAAGGTTTTCCTAAAAATTTGATAGTTGGTTCTTTTAGGGATAAACCCTGGGTACCTTCAAAAACTTGTATAATAGCAGTATCTTCACTAACCATTATAACTTTCCCAGTTCTTTTTTCATTATTTTGATCTATTTCAATAACTTCATCATATTTTATATCTTTAACATTTTCAATAACGATAAGTGGTCCATGAATCTGTGAAAATCCATTATATTCTCTAATTGCCATTAACTCACCTCCACAAGGAGATTATTTTATTTATTATAAACTGTATCTAATTTTTCAAAATGTTCATTAAGTATATCTTCTATCTCTTTAAATTCATTTACGTCCTTAACTTCTTCTTTCATAGTAAGTAGTTTAGAAACAATTTCTGAAGGTAAAATTTGGCTAATAGCTATATTTTTATCAACATATACTTTTGCTTTATTATAGGTATCCATAATAATTTTTATTAAATTATATTGTTTTTCTAATGAACAATATGAATCAACATCACTAAATGCACTCTGTTGTAGGACACCAACCTTTATTATTTTTGCTATTAAAACTATTAATTTTTGGTTGTCTGGCAAAACATCTTCTCCTACAATTTTTATAATTTGTTGTAATCTATCATCTTCTGTTAATAATTTCATTGCTTCATCTCGATAATAATTCCATTTTTCTTTAACATTAGCTGCAAACCATTCTTTTAGATCTTCTAAATATTCACTATAGCTCGTGAGCCAATTAATTGATGGATAATGCCTGGAATAGGCTAAATTTTTATCAAGTCCCCAAAAACATTTTACAAATCTTTTGGTGTTTTGAGTAACAGGTTCTGAAAAATCCCCACCTGGAGGTGATACTGCGCCTATAATTGTAACTGAACCTTGTGTACTATTCAAATTTTCACAGATACCAGCACGTTCATAAAATTGGCCAATCCTTGATGCAAGATAAGAAGGATAACCTTCTTCTGCAGGCATTTCTTCAAGACGCCCTGATAACTCTCTTAAAGCTTCTGCCCATCTTGATGTAGAATCTGCCATTATTGCAACATTATATCCCATATCTCTAAAATATTCAGCAATAGTGATTCCTGTGTATATAGATGCTTCTCTTGCAGAAACGGGCATATTAGATGTATTTGCTATTAAAACAGTTCTATCCATTAATGGGGCTCCTGTTCTTGGATCTTTTAAATTTGGAAATTCCTCTAAAACTTCTGTCATTTCATTACCCCGTTCACCACAGCCTATATAAACAATAATATCAGCATCAGCCCATTTTGCTAATTGATGTTGTGTAATGGTTTTTCCTGTGCCAAAACCTCCTGGTATAGCTGCTGTTCCTCCTTTGCTTATAGGGAAAAACAAATCTATTACACGTTGTCCTGTAATTAATGGTATTTTTGGTTCCAAACGTTTTTTTACAGGTCGTGGAATTTTAACAGGCCACTCTTGATATAATTTTATTTCTTTAATACCATTATCTGTTTCAACTTTTGCTAATGTGTCTGTGATTTTATAACTTCCATTTTCTTTAATTTCTATTATTTTTCCATCGACATTTGGAGGTATCATTATTTTATGTTTTAAATATTCAGTTTCTTGAACTTCTGCTATGATTTCTCCAGAAGATACAATATCACCGCTTTTTTTTGTAAATGAAACATCCCAGAGTTTGGATTCGTCAAGTCCAAAAGCATCAATTCCTCTTCCAATAAAAGATCCGGATTTTTTAATTAATTCATTTAAAGGTCTTTGAATACCATCATAAATGCTACCTAATAACCCAGGGCCAAGAACTACAGATAACATTTTACCAGTGCCTTCAACAGGTTCTCCTGGTTTTAACATGGAGGTTTCTTCATATACTTGTACTGTTGCAATATCACCATCAATACCTATGATTTCACCTGTTAATTTAAAATTACCAACTCTAACCATTTCATTCATAAAAACACCTTTTGCATTCTTGACTTTTACAACTGGACCATTTATTTCTTTAATTTGCATCATATTTTTCCACCTCTTTTAAGACAAGGCTATAAATTAAATTTTTATTTTCTTCTATAAATGAATCTATAGTATTTTTTACGCTTAAATATTCTCCTTTTAAAATTATTCCACCCTCAATGGCGTTATCTATTTCAATTTTATGATCTTTTATAAAAGATTTAATGAGGTTATAATCTTTTTCGTTACATAAAACTATATATTCTTCATTAATTAATTTACTTGCTTCTCTATATAGTTTTTGATAAAATAGTTTTTTTCTTTCCAAATCCAGGTTTAATAATTTATTTTTTAGTCGTTCTAATACGTTATTTAATAATTTATTTTTCAATATCAGTTTTCTTTGATTTAATTTTAATTCAGCTTTGGATTTAGATAACTTTAAAACTTCTTCTTTTTTCTTCTCAGCTTCTTTAATTTTTTCTTTTTCATACTCTGAAATTTCTTTTTTTATTTTTTCTTCATATTTTTTGTATTCATCTTCATACTTTTTCTTAATAGAATTGAATTCTATTTCAAAATTTTTTTCTAATAATTTTAACATTTTATTTAGTTTATTTTCCACTTCATTCATTTATTCTCACCCCAATAGCTTCCTCTACATATCTGGTGATAAAATCTTTTTCGCCCCTCCAACCGTGTCTATCTGGAATCACAAAAATAAGAGGAAGTTTTCCTGAAAGTTTATGATTTTTTAATTCTTCAGGTATTTTTTTAGCAACTAATTCTGTAATTAAAAGAACTCCTATATCCTTGCTATTTAGAGCATTTTCAAATGCATCTAAAATTTCTTTTTTTTCATGAACGACAACACCTGTTACACCGCTTAATCTCAAACCTGTTGCGGTGTCAATATTATCGCTAATGAGAAAAAATTTCATGAATTATATCCTCCCAAGTATCATTATAGTAACTATCAATCCATAAATAGCTATACCTTCAGCTAACCCTACATAAATCAAAGTTTTTCCTAATAGCTCAGGTTTTTCACTAATTGCACCAACAGAAGCTGCACCGACCATGCCGACACCAACACCTGCGCCGACTGCGGCTAATCCTGTAGCTAAAGCCGCACCAATTAAGCCTAGTCCAGTATTATTTGTCGTATCAACTGTAGTAGTTGAAGGGTTATCAGAAGCGGCATATGTGGTTGTTGGGACTAAACTAATTAAAGAAAATACCATAATAGCTATAAATAATGCAATGTTTCCAGCAAACACCTTTTTTGCAAATCTTTTTGATTTTTCTGGATTTTTTGAAAAATAGAATCCAAAAACAACTGTTAAAAATACTAAAATGATTAAAGAAATAATGTAAGCCATAACTAACACCTCCACTAAAATTTATATTTAATAGGTTTGAATTCTTTCCCGTTACCTTTGAAAAAACGAGTGAAAAATTCATAATATTCTAACCTTAATGTTTGAATAAATACGACTAATCCTTCTAAAACAACAATTAAAATATTACCAAGTAAAAGAATAGCAAATGAGAAAAAAGAGTTATGTGACATTTGTGACATCATATAAAAGGCCAAAAATAATCCAGCATGATTTAATGCAAAAGCACCTAATCTGATAAAAGATAAAGTGTTACTTAAATATCCTAACATGACTTCAAATAACTCAAAAAATCCCTGAACAATTTTTTCACCTAAACTTCCTTTTTCAAAAATAATGCTCTTTATATATATAAGGGTTATGAGAAATATGATGAAGAAATAACTGATAGTTGGAAAAATACCATTTTTTATCGTATAAAATATTGAACCTAATAAAATCCAATAAAGAGAAATTCCAGCATATCCATTAGGGTCAAAAATTAATTCTTTATGTTTTTTATTTTTTATTTTATTTATTATATTCAAGGACATTGCAGCTGTAATTATTACAATACCAAAATATATAGAAAGCATTAAAAAATAATTTATATTGTCCATAGGCCTTTTCCATAACGGTTTTAAAATATCTTCAAATCCAAAAACACTTCCATATAAAACACCGAAAATCATAGAAGAAACTCCAGAGGCGGCGATAACATAAAAAAGATCGTTTTTTTTCTTTTTATACATCCAAAAACCAAATAAAAATAAAATCATTCCATGTCCAACATCGCCAAACATCATACCATAAAACAATAAAAATAATGTTGAAATTATAGGTGTTGGATCTATTTCATCGCTCGAAGGAGTACCAAACATTTTTACTATAAATTCAAAGTGTTTGAAAAAATTATTGTTTTTCAATAATGTTGGGGCTTTTTCATTAAATGAATAATTGAGAAACAGAACAAATTCGTTTTCTTTAGAATAATTTAGCAAATCCATATGCATTTTTTCTGTTGTCCATCCTGAAACAACAAAAAAATTCTCTGTAAATTTTATAGAATGCGTAAGATCATATATATTTTTTAATACAAAAATATAGTCAAAATATTTATAAATAAGGCGTCTGTTTTCAAAAAATATCTTTTTTAAAGATAAATTTAGCATTTCAATTTCATATTTTAAAGAACGATATCTATCATATAATTCCCATAATATTTCTTTTGGTGTTCCAACATAATCATTTGAAATAATATATTCTTGAAAATTTGCAATAGATAGTGTCTTTTCTATATTAATTTTCCTATCATAAATAATGAAAACCCATGTAAAATCATTTTCTTCATCAAGAGATACAACAAGGATATTTTTATCTGATATGCTTTCCAGAAAACGTGTATAATACATGTTACTAATTTTTCCAACTTTATACTTTAAAAATTTCAATTCTCTAAATGTGTTTATATTAATTTTTACTGATTTTAGTTTTTCAAATAGCTCTATTTCTTTTTCCAATTTTTCTCTTTCATCTTTTAGATTTTCCATAGTTTCAAAAATATGTTGCATCTTTGAATTTATTTTTTTAGCAAAATTTAAAATCTCTTCTTTATCCATTATTAAAGGGAATTTGATTTTTTGGGTTTTAGGTTCAGGGATTTTATTAGCATAATTAAATATAGACATAAAATCTTCATATATATATTTATATGCATTTTCTCTTTCAGATTTTAAATCTTTTAAAATTTTAGGATCTAAAACTTTTTCCAGAGGTACAATCTCTATTTCTTGAGAATCCAAAAATTTCTTTGAAATTGACTCCAATTCATATTTGTTTGAAATGATGGTAAAAGGTTTTAATTTTTCCTGCATTGTCAATCACCTGCCAGAAGTAAAAAAGTTTTAATTTTATCATTTGGAATTTCATATCTTTTTCCCTCTATTAATGTAATTAAATCTTTATATTCATATTCTCTTACATATAAATATCCACTCATAACATCAAACCCATTTTGAGTGTGACTAAGCATTTTCTTCGCACTTTCTAGCAAAATCTTTTCACATGTTCTTTCTATAACATATGGAAATATATCTTTATTAATATTTTGAAAATATTTTCCATAAGAACAAATAGAAATTTTATTTATAAAATCTTCTATATTTTCAGCTGTAGTCATATTTTTTAATTCCTCAGATGAAAGATTAAAAGAAATGGGCATAAGAAAATTTAGGACTTCTTCAGTGGATAGTTTAAATAAAACTTTTGCTCTATATATCCATTGAATATTTGCAAGATCCATTTGTATAAAGAAAATTTTTTTTAAATTTCTTCCAAATCCTGGCATTAAATTCAACGTAGATTTCATCTTTGTAAAATACCAAAAATCAAAAGCGTTTAATAAATGTTGAATTTTACCAGTTTTTAAGTAATTTTGATATGTGGAGTCTATAACCGATTGATATGGAGAATTTTTAAGGATATTTACAGCTTCATCAAAAGACTTAACAGAAGATAGAACATCTTCATCAATATATGAATGATTTAAAGGAAAGAATTTTTCTTTTGATATATATTCTGGATGCTCTGAATGAAGAGATCTTAATACAAATTTTATATTCTCAATTTCAAACCTTTTCTCCATTATTTTAAAAAACTTATGACCTTCTGCAGGTAAATAAAAATAAATATTGTATAGATCAGAAAGCATAGATTTCCTTATTAATATTTCTATATCGCGTCTATGAAGTTGAGAAATATCTTCACCATCAAAAATTTTATTATAATGTGTATTCTTTTTCAAATATTCAGCAATTTCAGTAACTGTGTTTGTATTTATTAAATTTGTTAAATCTTCACTACTAAGAATTTTGGAATTTAAAGACTTTATTTTTGCCATTAAAGCTGGAAATTTCAATTTGATCATCCCCGATTATAAAATAATTTTATCTAATACTTTTAAAGCTATTTCATCAATATTTCTTTCTATTTCAGAAAAATGAGTTTCTATTTTTAAAATATCCTTTTCAATTGCATCGATAATTTTTTTAGAAGATATTTCAGCATCTTTTATGAGATTATAATAATTTCTATTAATTTCTTCAAAATACTCTTTTTTCTTATTTTCTAAATCTAAAACCTTTCTTTTCATTTCATTTTTTAGTTCTTCTTCTGCTTTTTTTAATTTGTTATTTGTTTCAATTTCAGCAGTAACGATTTTATTAATAATTTCGTTTGGGGATAAATCCATTTTACCACCTCCTAAAAAATTATACTCCTTTAATTTATGAAATTTCAACTAAAATATATTTATTTTTATGGATTAATAATATTAATAAATAGTAAAGAACAAATATGATTAAAAATCTCTATTTTTTATATCGAACACATGTGAAAACATATGTGAATTTTAATATATATTTCAAATATATTGAATAGGAAAGATGGTATAATTATTTATAATTGCAATTATTAGAAAGGTGGTGTATTATGAAAAAAAATTATCTATTCAAGAATTATTTAAAGTACTCTCAAATCAAACTCGAATAGAAATTTTAATTGCAATATTTGATAATTATTTGACTACTTCTGAAATTTCAGAAAAATTAGGATATGATATTTCAACTATTTATAGACATCTTATTTATATGAAAAAATTGGGTATTTTAAAATCAGAAAGAAGAAATGGAATAGAATATTTTGATTTTTATTCTACAAGAATTTTTCATATAATAGAAAATGCATATGATTTTATTTCTGAGATTAATGGAGACAAAATTATTGATTGTACTAGTATGGGAGAATGTTTATTTGATAAAAATTCTTTAAATATAGAACCAGATGTTATTCTTGATATGAGAGGAGAAATTTGCCCAGTTCCAGATATACAAACAAGAAAAGTTTTAAAGAATATGAAAAAAGATCAGATACTTCTTGTTATTGTTGATTATCCATTATCTGCTGAAAGAATACCTATTTCAGTAACTAAAGAAGGGCATATATTATTAGGGAAATTAAATGAAATACCAGGAGAGACAAAATTATATATCAAAAGAGCTAAAAGAATAAGGAAAGGTTGATACCTTTCCTTATTCTTTTTATATATGTAAAGCCATTCCTTCAGTATCTTCAAAGGCGCCTAAAATAGTTTCTGTTAATGTTGGATGAGGATGTATTGAATTAGCAACTTCATCTACAGTTAAACCATATTTAACGGCTAAAATACCTTCCATAATCATGTCTGTAGCAGAAGGTGAAACTACAACAAATCCTAAAACCTTTTTGGTTTCTTTATCAGCAATTATCTTAGCAAAACCATCTCTTTCTTCCATGGTTCTGGCCCTTCCGTTAGCCGAAACAGGGAATTTCCCAATAATAATTTTTTCAGGATCTAAATCTTTTTCTTTTAATCCTGTTGATGCAACTTCAGGATTTGAAAAAATAATTGAAGGAATAGCTGAATAATCCATTTCCATTTTTTCACCGGCAATATTGTGTGCAGCTACTATACCTTCAAACATCGAAACGTGGGCAAGCATAATTTTTGCTCTAATATCTCCAATTGCATAAACGTTATCAATATTGGTTTTCATCGTATTATCTGTAATAACTCCTTTTTCTATTGTTATACCTAACTTTTTAACATCATCTGGTATATTTGGTTTTCTTCCCGCGGCTAATAATACTTTATCTGCAGATAATTCAAATTCTTTTTCAGATTCGACAATAATTGAATAAATTTCTCCATTTTTTATAACACTTTTAACCTTTGATTTTTCATATACCTTAACTCCTTTTTTTTGCAATGATTTTTTAATTTCTTTAGCAACATCTAAATCTTCAAAAGGTAGAATATGATCTGCAAGTTCAACAATGGTAACATCTTTTTTGAGGGTTGAAAAAAATGTAGCAAATTCAACACCTATAACTCCCCCACCAATAATAACAATACTTTCTGGTAATTCCTTCATTCTAAACACATCATCACTTGTCCAAATACCTTCAACTTCATTAAAAGGTGGGAATTTTGAAGGTACAGAACCATGCGCTAAAATTAAATAATCACCCTCAAGTATTTTATCATTTACTTTTACATGATTTTTATCAATGATTTCACCAATGCCATTAAAAACATCAATATTATTTTTTTTCATTAAATATTCAATGCCTTTTCTTGACATAGTTATAGATTTATTCATGTGTTTCATAATTCCTGAAAGTTCATAGGAAACACTTTCGACCTTTATTCCAAATTTTTTAGATTTAGAAATAATGTCGGAATATAAATGAGCCGCTGTAAGCATAGCTTTTGTAGGAATACAACCTTGATTTGTACATGTTCCACCTAAATGTTCTTTTTCAATCAAAGCCACTTTTTTCCCCAACTGAGATAATCTAATAGCAGAAACATATCCTCCAGGTCCGCCGCCAATTATTATAACATCATACATAAAATCAATCACCTCTTCAGAAAATTCGTTATTTTTTTATCAAGTTTATTTTATATATTAAACGAGAAAAAAACTTTACGCTTTTGTAAAATCATTAAAAAGAAGAAAAATTTTTAATTTAAATA
>NZ_BAAHYY010000042.1:0-15552 GCF_054657315.1 Marinitoga arctica
GATGAATACATAAACCTCAGCTTGTTAGCTGGGGTTTTTCATTATAAACTTAAAAAAATTTAACTTAAATATGCTATAATAATAAAAAAGTTTTTGGGGTGATAAAATGAAAAAACTTTTAAAAAATGCTTATGTATTAATGAGTGCTGATGCAGATATCAAAAAAATGGATATATTAATTGAAGATGAAAAAATATTGGAAATCAATGATAAAATTGAAATTACTGTTGAAAAAGTTTATGATATGTCTAATAAATTAATAATGCCAGGTTTTATCAATACACATACGCATTTAGCAATGAGCCTATTTAGAGGCATAGGAGACGATTTGTTATTACAAGATTGGTTATTTAATGAAATGTTTCCTCGCGAAGAACTATTAAATGATAATTTAACATATTATGGCTCTTTGATATCTATTTTAGAAATGTTATCTAAAGGTGTAACTACTGTAGTAGATATGTATCTTTTCATGAAGGGAACTGCAGAAGCTGTGAAAAATACTGGTATTAGAGCATTCTTAACAAGAGGATTAGGTTATGATAATGATGAAGGATGGAAAAAAAGAATAGATGAAACAATTTATTTATTTGAAAACTATCATGGTAAAAATAACATAAAAATAGGATTTGGTCCTCATGCACCATATACTTGTCCTATGCATAAATTGGAAGAAGTAGCTGAACTTTCTAAAAAATACAATACTTTTATAACTATTCATTTATATGAATCAAAAAATGAAAGAGATATGTATTCATTTGAAGACATAGAAAAAACGGGATTATTTAAAAATAATGTTATAGCAGCCCATTGTGTTCATGTAAACGAAAAGGATATAAAAATTCTTGCTAAAAATGAAATAACTGTTGCGCATAATCCTTCAAGTAACTTGAAATTAGGAAATGGAATAGCTCCTTTGTTGAAGATGTTGGAGCATGAAGTAAATATTACTCTTGGAACAGATGGAGCAGCAAGTAACAATACTTTAAATTTATGGGAGGAAATGAGATTAGCAGCTTTATTACAAAAAATGAATGGGCCTGAAAAATTCAAGACTAAAGAAGCCTTAAGAATGGTATGGGAAAATGGAGGGTATGCTTTAAATGAAAAAATTGGTAGAATAGAAGAAAATTATATGGCAGATCTTGCTGTTATAGATTTAAAATCAATAGAATTTTATCCAAATGATTTTAACAGAATAAAGTCTCATATAGTATATTCACCTATAAATAAAGTGTATGCTACAATGGTGGGTGGTGAATGGGTATATTATGATGGAGAATATCCTAAATTAAAAGAGATTAATTATTATGAAAAATTTCATAAATTATATTTTGAATTAGAAAATAAATTTAATTCTAAAAATATAGAATAATAAAAGGAGAATTGAAGTGTTATATAATAAATTAAGTGATTATTTAAAAAAGAGATATGGCGAACGTGTTCAAAGATTACCAATAAATGCAGGGTTTACATGCCCTAATAAAATAGGTTTAAGAGGGACAGGTGGATGTATTTATTGTGAAGAAACAGGAAGTGGTTTTGCTTCACTATCACCTAAAACACCGATAAAAGAGCAAATAGAATTTATGATAAATAGATATAAAGGTAAAGCAAATAAATATATGGCATATTTTCAATCAAATACTAATACATTTGCTCCGCCCCACATTCTAAAAAAAATATATGATTCAGCATTAATAGATGATAGAATAGTTATATTAGATATATCAACAAGGCCGGATACAGTTGAAGAAGAAAAATTAGATTTAATAGCATCATATAAAGAAAAAGTGGATGTATATATTGAATTTGGACTTCAAAGTGTTAATTATAATACGCTAAAAATTCTTAATAGAGGACATTCATTAGCAGAGTTTATTGATTCAGTAAATCGAGCTAAGAAAAGAAACATAGAAGTTATTGTTCATATGATAGTCGATCTTCCGTGGGATAAAAAAGAAGATATTATAGAAGGGGCTAAAATACTTTCAGCTTTAAATGTTGATGGTGTGAAATTACACTCTCTCTACATTACAGAAAACACAGTTTTAGGAGAAATGTATAAAAATAATGAAATCCAACCTTTATCTTTTGAAGAATTTATAGATAGAAATATATTATTTTTAGAATATTTAGACCCGAAAATTGTTATTCATCGTCTGGCCGCCGATCCCCCAAAAGAAGGTGTATTACATGGGAATTGGGGAATGTCAAAAATAAAAATAATAAATTTATTAGAAAAAGAAATGAAAAAAAGAAATACGTATCAAGGAAGATTATTTAATTACTTAAATAGATAATAATTTTAAGTGGGGCGATCGGTCGCGTGTCGAAATACAATTCGGCATGAGGAAAGTCCGGACTCTAAGGGCAAGGTGCCGGTTAACTGCCGGGAGGAGTGATCCTCGGAATAGGGCCATAGAAATGGAAACCGCCATTATTGGCAAGGGTGGAACGGTGAGGTAAGAGCTCACCAGCATCAGGGTAACCTGATGGCTTGGTAACCCCCACCTTGAGCAAGGTCAAATAGGAAGGGTAAGCTTGCCCGGCATGCTGTTTGCCCCTTCCAGGTAGACCGCTTAGATAAATGACCGATAAAACAGAATCCGGCTTATAGCCCCACTTAATTTTTATAAAAATGAATTAACATGAAATTTATTTAAAAATATATACATTATACACTTGAATATTTTAATAAGAAATAGTATAATATTAATAATGCATTAATATAAATATTTTTATTTATTAGACGAATTATATATAGAAGAATTTTGAATTTAAGAAAGTGAGGGAGAAATATGAAAAAACTATTTGTGGTTTTATTAATGAGTTTATCTATTTTAGTATTTTCTCAAATTGATCCGTTATCTCCATGGAACAAAGATTTAAATCCAGCTCTAGTTTCATGGTCAGCAAGGAACTTTATTGAATTAAGTGGTAAAATAAACTCAGGAATAATTCAAGAAAGTCTTGATGAGCTAAGTGAAGTTATTGATTTAAATTTGTTTGGGAATGAAGGGTATTATTATAATCTTGATGATTCAAATGTTTTATCAAGAAGTGTTAATTTTGATATGTATGGGAAATTAAAATTAGGGACATTTGTTTTAGCTCCAGAAATTACTTTTTCAAATCTTGATTGGCATAGGTTTTCTAATTTGGATTATAGAAATTCATTATGGGTAAATGGAGGTTTGTATATTGGATTAAAAGGTAAAGATTTTTCATTTGGAGGCACTATTAAAAGTACTTTACCAATTTATGATGTAGTAAGAAGAAATAATGGTGATGATTATTTCTTAATAACGGCATTTCCTGATGAAAAATATGATCTTCCATATACTTATTCATTGCTTTCCGAGGGACCTGAAAAATTATTTGATCACATGGATACCTTAATGGAAAAACTCATGAATAATGGTATTATCACTTTAGATGTTGGTTTTGTTGCTGGTAAAGATTATCCATCAATAGGTTTTGGTGTGAAAGGTATTCCAATAGCAGATGGTATTGGTATTTATAAATATGATGTATTTGCTAATGTTGAATATAGTAAAGAAACCTTAGAATTTACTTCCTTTAATTTAGTAAGTGCTTCAAATGAAAGACTATGGTCAAAATTCAAACCATGGAAAATGACTTTTTTCATTACACTACCTATATTGTTAGATTTTGTTCCTTCGATTGAATATGCTCCTGAAACAGAAGATTTTACATGGGGAATAGCTGCAGGAAAAAGGTTATTATGGGGATTTTTACCTTTCTGGGCAGAAATTAAAAACTATAATATTAATAATGATTATGATACATTTAATTATTGGACATTTAATGGTGGAGTAGGTTTGAATTTATATCTTGCAGAAGTTCATGCTTCATTAAGTACAGAAGCAATTGATATAGAAGAATTATTTAACGCAAGGAATACATCTATAAATGTTAACATGTCTGTTGGGTTTTAAATAAAAAATAAGGGCACCACCTAAGGTGGTGCTTTTTATGTGATATAATAGGTAATGATTATAGATGATGAGGAGAGATAGTATGGTTAATGTATATTTAAAGAAAGACATAAAATCTAGAATAATAAATGGTCACTCTTGGATTTATGAAAATGAAATAGATAAGATAAACGGTGATTATGAAAATGGAGGGATTGTAGATGTTTTTCATAATAAAAAGTTTATAGGAAGAGGATATATAAATGATAATTCTAAAATTCGAGTAAGATTATTATCGAAAAAACATGAATCAATTAATTATGAGTGGATAAAAAATAAAATTAAAAATGCATATGAATACAGAAAAATATTTCTTAATAATGAAAAAACATTTAGATTAATATTTGGAGAAGGAGATTATTTTCCTGGTTTAATTATAGATAAATTTGAAAATTATTTTGTTATCCAAATAAATACTTTAGGGGTGTACAAATTAAAAAAGTATATTGTTGATGCTTTAATAGAATTATTTGAACCTAAAGGAATCTTTGAAAAAGATGATGAAAAAAATGCAAAAATTGAAGGGTTTGAATATGTAGAAGGGTGGATATATAGAAAAGGCCCAGAATTAATACCCTTTGAGATTAATGGAATAAAATTTTTTGCAGATACCAAAGGTCAAAAAACAGGTTTCTTTCTAGATCAAAGATATAACGCATTAAAAGTAAAATTTTTAGCGAAAGATAAAAAAATATTAGATGGTTTTGCATATACAGGTAATTTTGGAGTCCATGCATTAATAGGAGAAGCAAAACATGTAACTTTTTTAGATTATTCTGAAAGAGCTTTACACGTATTGGAAAAAACATTAAAAGCTAATAATATTTCAAAAGATAAATATGAATTGTTTGAAACAAATACATTTGATCAGTTAAGAAATTTTGATGATGCAAATATTTATTTTGATTTTGTAATAATAGACCCACCTTCTTTAGCTAAATCAAGGAGTTCAATTAGAAATGCAATAAGAGGATATAAAGAATTGAACTTAAGAGCTATGAGGGTTACAAAAAATAAAGGATTATTTGCAACCGCTTCATGCACTCAATTAGTATATGATGAAGAATTTAAAAAGATTGTATTTGATGCTGCAAAAGATAATAAACTTTTTTTAAAGCAAATTTATAGGGGCTCACAATCTCCAGATCATCCTGTACTATATAATATATTAGAAACGGAATACTTAAAATTTTATATATTTGAAATAGAGAGTTATAAAAATTGAGGAACCATTTGGTTCCTTTTTTTATATATGAAAAAAAATTAATTAAAAAAGGATAATGATACATTAATGCCTTTAATCAGGATTAATAATATTTTTTGCGATTTTGTTTCATATGTTAAAATCAATATAATGAGTGTGAAGAAAATTTCATATAAGGGGTGAGTTAATTGAAAGTAGTAAAAGCCGAAGAGGCTATTTCTTTTGTTAACGATGGAGATAGTATAATGATTGGGGGATTTTTAACTGTAGGGACTGCAGAAACTTTAATTGATGAGTTAATAAAACAGAATAAAAAAGATTTAACTATTATTTGTAATGATACATCATTTGAAGACAAAGGGATTGGAAGATTAATTTATCATAAACTTGCTAAGAAAGTTATTACATCGCATATTGGTACTAATAAAGAAACGCAAAGACAGTATATTGAAAAAGAATTAGAAGTTGAATTAGTACCTCAAGGTACATTAATTGAGCAAATAAGAGCTGGCGGTGTTGGCTTAGGTGGAATATTAACTCCAACTGGTGTAGGGACGGTAGTTGAAGAAGGAAAAAAAATAATTGAAATAGATGGTAAAAAATATATATTAGAAAAAGCGATTAGAGGAAAAGTAGCTTTAGTTAAAGCAAAAAGAGCTGATCATGTGGGGAATTTACAATTTGAATTTACTGCAAGAAACTTTAATCCCATAATAGCAATGGCAGCAGATATAGTGATTGTTGAAGTAGATGAAATAGTTCCAACAGGTACTTTTGGACCAGATGATGTTCATTTCCCTGGAGCTTTGGTAGATTATATTGTAGTAGGGGGGAGAAAATAATGAATCCTAAAGAAAGAATTGCTAAAAGAGTTGCAAAAGAATTTAAACCTGGAAATATAGTTAATTTAGGAATTGGATTACCGACATTAGTAGCTAATTATGTTCCTAAAAGTATGAATATATTTTTTCATGGTGAAAATGGTGTATTGGGAATAGGTTCTGAGGTATCTGAAGAATTATCAAATCCAAATTTAACAAATGCAGGAGGCAGATTTATTGATACATTACCTGGTGCAATGACTTTTGATACGGCTTTTTCATTTGCTTTAATTAGAGGAGGACATCTAGATTATACAGTATTAGGGGGTCTTCAAGTAGATGAAAAAGGTCATCTAGCAAATTGGATGGTACCAGGGAAATTAATACCTGGCATGGGTGGAGCAATGGATTTAGTAACTGGAGCTAAAAAAGTAATAATAGCAATGACTCATACAGCAAAAGGGAAACCTAAAATTGTAAAAGAATGCAATTTACCATTAACTTCATCAAGAAGAGTAGATTTGATAGTGACTGAATATGCAGTAATTGAACCAACTGATAAAGGACTTGTATTAAAAGAAATTGCACCTGACATAACATTAGAAGAATTAAAAATGATTACTGAAGCAGAATTAATTATTCCAGAAAATTTAAAAATAATGGAGGTATAGGAGGTTTAAATATGGGTGAAAAAGTAATGATAAGAGTAAGAATGAGTTTACACGATGCACACTATGGTGGAAATTTAGTAGATGGTGCAAAAATTCTTCAATTATTTGGTGATGTAGCAACTGAATTATTAATCAGGCATGATGGAGATGAAGGACTTTTTAAAGCATATGATAACATAGAATTTATAGCTCCTGTGTATGCAGGAGATTATATAGAGGCAACTGGCGAAATAGTAAAAGTAGGAAACACCTCAAGAAAAATGATTTTTGAAGCTAAAAAAGTAATAGCTCCAAGACCTGATATATCAGATTCTGCAGCAGATTATTTAGAAGAACCAATAGTAGTATGTAGAGCAAGTGGAACTTGTGTAGTTCCAAAAGATAAACAAAGGAAGGGAAAGTAATGGAAAAATTAATTATAACAGTAGCTTTAACTGGTGCAGAGGTAACAAGGGAACAACAGCCAAATCTTCCAATTACTCCTGATGAAATAGCAGAAGCTGCATATGAATGTTATCTTGCAGGAGCTTCTATAGCACATGTTCACGCAAGGGATAAAGAAGGAAATCCAACCCAATCATATGAAGTATATAAAGAAATTAAAGAAAAAATAGAAGCAAAATGTAATATGATATTCCAACCATCTACAGGTGGAGCAGTATATCATACATTTGAACAAAGGAAACAACCTTTAGAATTAAATCCAGAAATGGCTACATTATCAGCAGGGACTACAAATTTTGGAAGAGATATATTTGTTAATTCAGAAGAATATATAGAAAAATTTGCAAAAGAAATGAAAGAAAAAGGAATAAAACCAGAAATAGAAGTTTTTGAAAGAGGACATATAAATAATGCTCTGAAATTAGTAAAAAAAGGATTATTAGAAACGCCTATTCATTTTGATTTCGTAATGGGAGTACCAGGGGCTATTCCTGGTGAAATTGATGATTTGGTATATTTAGTTAATCACATACCTCAGGGTAGCACATGGACTGTGGCAGGTATAGGGAGATATGAACTACCTTTAGCAGTTCATGCTATACTAATGGGTGGGCATGTAAGAGTTGGATTTGAAGACAATATATATTATAAAAAAGGAGAATTAGCAGTATCAAATGCTCAGTTTGTAGAGAGAATAGTAAGATTAGCAAAAGAACTTGGTAGAGAAATAGCCACTCCAGAAGAAGCAAGAAAAATACTAAATATAAAAAAATAATGGAGGGATAAAATGAGAAAAGGTTGTCCGTTTGGAACACACAGAGTAATTGAACCAAAAGGGTTATTGCCACAAGCAGCAAAAAAAATAGATAACACAATGGAAATATACTCAAATGAAATATTAATAGATGTATTAACGTTAAACATAGATTCAGCAAGTTTTACACAAATAAAAGAAGCGTGTAATAAAGATATAGAAAAAATGGAAAAAATGATTCTTGATATAGTAAATGAAAGAGGTAAAATGCAAAATCCAGTAACAGGTTCTGGAGGTATGTTAATAGGTATTGTAAAAGAAATAGGTCCAGATTTCCCAGATAAAACATTAAAAATTGGAGATAAAATTGCAACATTAGTATCATTATCCCTTACGCCATTAAAAATAGAGAAAATAAAAAAAATAAATATTGAAAATGATCAAGTTGACATCAAAGGCCAGGCAATATTATTTGAAACAGGAATTTATGCAAAATTACCAGAAGACATTCCGGAAAAATTAGCATTAGCAGCGCTTGATGTAGCAGGAGCACCAGCTCAAGTAGCAAAATTAGTAAAAAAAGGTGATACAGTTTGTATCATAGGTGGTGGAGGAAAATCTGGAATATTATGTTCGTATCAAGCAATGAAAAATGCTGGTAATACAGGTAAGGTAATAGTTGTAGAATATTCGGAAGAAAATGCTAAAAGGATAAAAGAAATGAACTTAGCCCATGAAGTAATAGTTGCAGATGCTACAAAACCTGTTGATATATATGAAAAAGTTTTGGAAAAAACAAATGGAAAATATTGTGATGTAACAATTAATAATGTAAATGTTCCTAATACTGAAATGTCATCTATTTTAATAACTAAAGATGAAGGTACAGTATACTTCTTCTCAATGGCAACATCATTTACAAAAGCAGCTTTGGGGGCTGAAGGAGTAGGAAAAGATATTACAATGATTATAGGAAATGGTTATACAAAAGGTCATGCGGATTTAACTTTACAAATATTGAGAGAATCAAAAGAAATAAGAGAATTATTTGAAAGATTATACATATAATAAGGGGGATTTATATGAAAAGAAGACATTATACTGAAATACCATTATGGAAAGATGTAACAGAAGAACAATGGAACGATTGGCATTGGCAAATGAAAAACAGAATAACTGATTTAGAAACTTTAAAACAAGTAATAAACTTAACACCTGAAGAAGAAGAAGGAATTAAGAATGCATTAAAAACATTAAGAATGGCAATTACTCCATATTATGCATCATTAATGGATCCAGATAATCCTAAATGTCCAATTAGAAGACAAGCAGTTCCCACTGCAAAAGAGCTGGTGAAAAGTGTATGGGATATGGTTGATCCTTTACATGAAGACGAGGATTCCCCAGCACCAGGATTAACTCATAGATATCCAGATAGAGTTTTATTCTTAATAACAGATATGTGTTCAATGTATTGTAGACATTGTACAAGAAGAAGATTTGCTGGCCAAACAGATGCTCATAAAAAAATGGAAGATATAAATGCAGCATTGGAATATATAAGAAATACGCCACAAGTTAGAGATGTTCTATTATCTGGTGGTGATGCGTTAATGGTTGGCATTCCAATGCTTGAATATATATTAAAAGAATTAAGAAAAATTCCACATGTTGAAGTAATAAGAATAGGAACTAGAACACCTGTAGTATTCCCACAGTTAATTACAGATGAACTGGTAAATATGTTAAAGAAATATCATCCATTATGGATTAATACACATTTTAACCATCCAAAAGAAATTACACCAGAATCAACAGAAGCATGTAGAAAACTTGCAGATGCTGGTATTCCTCTTGGAAATCAAACAGTATTATTAAGAGGAATAAATGATAGCAAATATATAATGATGGAATTAGTTCATCAATTAGTAAAAATAAGAGTAAGACCATATTACATATATCAATGTGATTTATCTCAAGGTATTGAACATTTCAGAACATCAGTTTCGAAAGGGTTAGAAATAATGGAATCATTAATTGGGCACACCTCTGGTTTTGCTGTACCATCATTTGTTGTAGATGCACCTGGTGGTGGTGGAAAAATAAGATTAATGCCAAACTATTTAATTTCGCAAAATGAACATACAGTTATTTTGAGAAATTACGAAGGTGTAATAACAACATATCATGAGCCAGAAGATACCTCTTCAGACGTAGATGATACAATATATAGAGAAAAATATAAATGGTATGGTGTTGCGGGACTTTTTGATAGCAAAGATAGAATTTCATTAGAACCAAATCATTTAGAAAGACATGAAAGAGCAAAATTAAGAAAAAAATATGAACATCTAGGTGATAAAAAATGAAATATGAAGAAATAAAATTAAATCAAACATATGAAGTAAAAAGAAGAATTACAGCAAAAATGGTGGAAACATTTGCAGAAATTACAGGTGATAAAAATCCTGTTCATTTAGATGAAGAATATGTATCTAAAACAATATTTAAAAAAAGAATAGCTCATGGAATATTAAGCGTAGGACTAATATCAGCAGTTTTAGGAATGGAATTTCCAGGTCCTGGAACTATCTATATGAAACAAGATTCTAAATTTTTAAAACCAATATATCTAGATGAAGAGATAACAATAAAGATTGTAGTGAAAGAAAAAATAGAAGAAAAATCTCGTTTAGTATTAACAACACAAATAATAAAAGAAGATGGAAAACTAGCTGTAGACGGAGAAGCACTTGTATTATTTAAAGGAGAATAAAAGTGGAATTTAAAAGTATTTCAATAGTTGGATTAGAAAAAAATACAGGTAAAACAGAAACATTAAATTACATAATAAAAAAAATTGATAAAAAAATTGATAAAAAAATTGGCATAACCTCAATTGGTATTGATGGTGAATCAATAGATCAAGTAACATCTACGCCAAAACCAGAAATAGAAATAAAAGAAGGAACAATATTTGCTACAACAGAAATGTTTTATAAACAAAAAAAATTTACATCCGAAATATTATCTATAGAAGACGATTTAAGAACATCACTTGGAAGAATTATAATAGCAAAAGCATTAGAAAGAGGAAAGATAATATTAGCAGGTCCACAAAGCACAATAAAAATAAAAACATTAATAAAAAGATTGCAAAAATTAGGTGCTGAAATAGTTTTAATAGACGGGGCTTTATCGAGATTGAGCCCCGCTTCTCCGGTAATAACAGATGCAATGATATTAGCAACAGGGGCGGCATTAACAATAAATATAAATGAATTAGTAAAAAAAACAAAGCATGTTGTAAATATGATTTCTTTAGAAGAAAGTGAATATAAAGAAGAAATAAATAAATTACCAGATGGTATTTATGCCATCTCAAATAATATAAAAAAACTCCCCATAAAATCATTACTTTCTTTTAATAAATTAGAAAAGCATATACTTGAATATGGGAAAAAAATATATATATCTGGTGCTTTAACAGAAAAATTTTTAAAATATCTAAATAATCAAAAAGATTTAAAAAATGTAGAATTAATAGTAAAAGATTTCACAAAAATTTTCATATCACCTGAAACATATAATATATTTACAAAAAAAGGTGGAAAAATAAAAGTTTTAAGAAAAACTAAACTTATAGCAATAACAATAAATCCATATTCACCAAGTGGATATGTATTAAACTCTGAAGAAATAAAAAAGAGACTTAAAAAAGTAGTAGATTTACCAATAATAAATGTAAGGGAAGATGAATTATGGTTGAATTGGAATATATATTAAATAAACTAGAAATAATAACCCAATTAGGACAAAAACATATAAAAAATTTAAAATTTCTTATTGAAGAGGATAAAATACACAATGAATTAAAAAAAATAAAAGAAACAATAGAATTTATAAAATCAAAAAAAGAAATAACTGAAGAAATACAAAAAAATCTTATGTATATTAAAGACATATCAAATACAATAAATAGATTAAATAACGGTTATATATTAGATGATATAGAACTATATGAAATAAAATACTTTTCTATTTATTATGAAAAAATAAAAAAAATATCTAGATTTTCATATTTAGAGTTGCCAGTTTTAACAGAAATAATAAAAATATTAGATCCTGATGGGAATGAATTGCCAACATTTTATATATATGATTCCTATTCTGAAAAATTAGCAGAAATAAGAAAATTAAAAAAATTAGTTTCGGAAGAAGAAAAAGAAAAATTATATTTAAAAGAATTAGAAATTGAAAATGAAATAAGAGAAAAATTAACAGAAAACCTTAGTAAATATAGTAAAGATCTTGAACAGGCTTTGATAGATATTGAAGAATTAGATTTTGTATTAGCAAAATCTAAATTAGCAATTGAATATAATTTAACAATGCCTGAAATATCTGATCATATAAAGTATGAAAATTTATTTAATCCAGTAATAAAAGATAAACTAAAAGAAGAAAATAAAAATTATCAACCAATAGATATAGAAATAGACAAAGGAGTTACTTTAATTACTGGTGCAAATATGACAGGTAAAACAGTAATTTTAAAAACATTAGCATTAGCTCAATATATGTTTCAATATGGATTTTATGTTCCTGCAAAAAAAGCTCAATTAAAGATATTAAATAAATTATTTTTAATATCAGGCGACTATCAATCAGCATTAAATGGATTATCTTCATATGCAGCAGAAATGTTGAAATTAAATGAAATATTACAGTATATAAGAGAAAAAAATAATGCATTGATATTATTAGATGAACTTGCAAGAAATACCAATCCACATGAAGGGAAATTAATAGTAAAAAGCGTAATAGAAATATTAAACAAACATGATTCAATCTCTTTGATAACAACACATTTTAATAACGTAGCTGGGAAAAGTATTAGAAAATTAAGAATAAAAGGAATAAAAAAAGACAAATTAAAAGAAAATATAACCCCAGATAATATAACAGAAATTATAGATTATTCATTAATAGAAGAAAATACAGAAATAGTACCAGAAGAAGCTTTAACAATAGCCAAAATATTAAAAATAGACAAAGAGTTAATAGAAACTATAGAAAAGCTAAAAAAGGAGGAAAACTCTAATGAGTAAATTAGGTTTAGACTTTAAAAAAGTAGAATATGCAAGAAGTTTGGCAAGAAAAATAGCTGAAGATGTACAAATGTTTGTTGATAAAAGGTCAACAGTTTCAGTTGAAAGAACAATATGTAGATTGCTTGGGATTGATGGAATAGATGAAAATGAAGTACCATTACCAAATGTAGTAGTAGATCATATAAAAGAAAAAGGATTATTAAATCAAGGAGCAGCTTTCTTATTAGGAAATGCAATTATAGAAACTGGATTAACTCCTCAGGAAATAGCAGAAAAAATATCAAAAGATGAAATAGATATTTCTAAAATTAAAGTATATTCACCAGAAAAATCAGAAGAAGCCATAAAACCATTTGTAGAGAAAATGATAAATAAAATTCAAAATAACAGAAAAAAAAGAAATGAATACCTAGAAAAACTAGGTGAAGGTCCTCAACCATATTTATATGTAATAGTTGCAACTGGAAATATACATGAAGATGTTATTCAAGCTCAAGCAGCAGCAAGACAGGGTGCTGATATTATTGCTGTTATTAGAACAACAGGACAAAGTTTATTAGATTACGTTCCATATGGCGCAACAACAGAAGGATTTGGTGGGACATATGCAACACAAGAAAACTTTAGAATAATGAGAAAAGCATTAGATGAAGTTGGTGAAGAAGTAGGTAGATATATAAGACTTGTTAATTATGCATCAGGATTGTGTATGCCTGAAATTTCTGCAATGGGAGCTATAGAAAGACTTGACGTAATGTTAAACGATGCATTATATGGAATATTATTTAGAGATATAAATATGAAAAGAACAATAATAGATCAATATTTCTCAAGAGTAATAAATGGATTCTCTGGAATCATAATTAACACTGGAGAAGATAATTACTTAACAACCGCAGATGCATATGAAGAAGCACATACAGTATTAACTTCAGATTTTATTAACGAACAACTTGCATTAATGGCAGGAATTCCAGAAGAACAAATGGGATTGGGACATGCATTTGAAATGAATCCAGATCTCACAAATGGATTTTTATACGAACTTGCTCAAGCACAAATGTTAAGAGAAATATTTCCAAAAGCCCCATTAAAATATATGCCACCAACCAAATATATGACAGGAAATATATTCAAAGGTCATGTTCAAGATGCATTATTTAATGTTATTTCAATTTGGACTCATCAAGGAATTCAATTATTGGGAATGCTTACAGAAGCAATTCATACACCGTTTATGTCAGATAGATACTTATCAATAGAAAATGCAAGATATATATTTAATAATTTAAAAAATATTGGTGATGAAATAGAATTTAAAAAAGACGGAATTATTCAAAGAAGAGCTCAACAAGTGTTAGATGAATCAGTAAAATTATTAGAGAAAATGGTTCAAGATGGATTATTTGTTTCTCTTTCAAAAGGTACATTTGCAAATATAAAAAGGCCAATTGATGGAGGAAAAGGTTTAGATGGAGTATTTGAAAAAGGAGAAAAATACTTTAATCCATTTATTAAAATAATGTTGGAGGCTGAAAGACCATGAGTGGAGGATTATATTCAACAGAAAAAAAAGAGTTTGATAAAACATTAAATTTAAAAGCAATAAAACCATATGGAGATACAATGAATGATGGTAAAACTCAATTAAGTTTCACATTGCCAGTTCCAGATGGTGATGAAGCAGTAGAAGCAGCCAAACAATTAATGAAAAAAATGGGTTTTGACGAACCAATGGTTGTTTATCATAAAGAACTAACAAAAGGCTTTACGTTTATTATAGCATATGGAAGTTGTACACATACAGTAGATTATACTTCTATTCATGTTCCAAAAGTAGAATCAACAACATGGTCAATGGAAGAAACAGATGAATTTATTAAAAAAAACATAGGAAGAAAAATAAAAGTTATTGGAGCATGTATAGGTACAGATGCTCACACAGTTGGAATTGATGCGATTATGAACATGAAAGGTTATGCGGGACATTATGGATTAGAAAGATATGAAATGTTTGAAGCATTAAATATGGGAAGTCAAGTTCCACCTGAAGAATTTGTAGCAAAAGCTATAGAATTTGATGCTGATGTATTACTTGTTTCTCAAATAGTAACTCAAAAAAATATTCACATAAAAAATCTTACAGAATTAGTAGAGTTATTAGAAGCCGAGGGGCTTAGAGATAAAGTAATATTAATAGCTGGAGGTCCAAGAATTACACATGAATTAGTAAAAGAAATAGGATATGATGCAGGATTTGGAGCTAACACATATGCTGACGATGTAGCTTCATATATAGCTCAGGAAATGTATAGAAGAATACAAGAAAAAAAAGGAGGTAAAAACGGATGAGATTAGAGGGTAAAGTATGTATAGTAACAGGAGGAGCAAGAGGGATAGGAAGAGCAATGGTAGAAAAATTTGCAGAAGAAGGAGCAAAAAAAGTATATGCATGTGATTTAAATGAAGAAGCATTAAAAGAAATAGAAGAAAAATATAATAATGTAAAAGGGTATAAATTAGATGTAACAGATAGAAAAGGG
>NZ_BAAHYY010000043.1:0-15306 GCF_054657315.1 Marinitoga arctica
CATTCAACCTTATTGTTCTTTTTAATCTTTTTCATAATTTTCCTTTAAAGAAGATTTCTAATTTTTTTGGCCTTTAGACTTTTTGGACGTCCTAATATAGATTTTTTCAAATCATTTTTAATAGTGGATTTAATTCATTTTGAACATTTTTATTTTTTAATTATTACAAATAAGGAATATACAATTTCCATTCTAAATCTGTTAAAGCTACTTTATTTACTACATGAAGTGGGTAAGGTAGTCTATAATTAGCATATGGTGTTGGATGAACTACTCTTGTTAGTGAATACACTTGTTCTAATATTTTTTCATTATTATAATCTGTATTATTTTCTATTATTTTTATCTCTACACCTTTCTGGTTTAAATATGTTTTTGGATAATAAATAAAATTATTTTCAGATAATTTTATTATCCATTCTTTTAAATCATCATATGAATTAATATTTACACTTTTATTTACCTCTATTAATGAATATTTTATATTTTCAATATTCAAAATATTTTTCATTATTTCTATATTTTCAAGATATCTTCCATCTCTCAATAAAATAATATTTTCAGGATAATTTTTATATTTTTCCTTATATTTATTTAATACTTGTATATATTCTTTTTCAAAGATATCAAGATTCATTTTTTCATTTAATTCTAAATCTTTATGTTTATTTAAATATAGAATGTTCCCTAAATTATCAACTGCACATATTGCTAAATTACTTTTTTTCAAGTAAGTATCATGACTTAAATCTAATCCTATATAAATTGTATTACTTTTTTCTTTTAAATTTTTTATAACATATGGTTGACACTCAGAAATAAAATTTCCCATTTTATATACATAACTTTTTATTATATATGGTTGAATTTTTTCTATCTTTTCCTTTAAAATCGGTTGTAAAATCAATTTTTTAGGAAATTTTTGTATTAATGGCTCTATGTTTCCTAAATATTTATCTAGGAATATTATAGCCATAACATTTCCTTCTATATTTTCAAAAAAATCCCTGTTTGTAATTTCAAAAGTTTCAGGATTATACATAAATACTGAACTATTTGTTTTTTGATCTTTTAAAAATATTACTTTTGAAAAACCTAATTCTTGCATAGTTTGATAAAAAATTGAATTTTTATTTTGAAATAAAATTTTTAGCGAACGTTGAATTTCATATATTTGCTTTTTAGAACTAAAAAAGAACGCTATATTTATTGTCTGTTCATTTTTGTAAAAAGAATATTTGAAAACATCTTTTACATTCCTCGATCTTCCTTTTTTAAATTCATATTCAATATTTACAAATATTTTTTTATCTATAGATAAATTATAATTGTTATTAACATCTATAATATCTTCTAAAAAATACAAGTTTTGTCTAATTTTTTTATAACCAGAAAGTAATTTTTCTTTATAAATTTTATGAATTTCTTTTGAAAATCCGTATTTTTCTGCTTCTTTTGAATTGAAATTGAAATAATAATTTTCTGGAAATGAAACTTCTTTTATTCCATTTTTACCAAGATCTATTTTTAACACTCCGTTTAATCCTGATATGTAAGGAAAACTTTTTCCAGATTTTATATTAAATAGGTAAGAGCTTTTTATGGGGGAATTTAAAGCCGTTTTATCTGAGAGAAAGGTAAATTTAGGAAGTATTGATATATAATATTTGTCATTAATTTTATGAATATTAACTTTATATGTTGTATGAGCATTTATATTTTCATTACTATCTAATGGAAATTTATCATTTATTGAAATAAAATTATTTCCTTTTTTATAATAAAAATTATTATCCAAGAATTTCTTTTTTATATATTTATATATACTTTTCACAAAAAGATTAGGATCTTCTTTTTCTTCAATTATCTCATTTTTTTCTATTTTATATTTTTCCGCCTGCTGTGGAATAATCTTAAAATCTACATCTGGTATTTCTAACCACACTAAATCATTAGAATCATTAAATCTAATATTATTTACTCTGCTTAAATTTTTAGAAAATTCTTTTGGATCATTTTCTTTGTTAAAATAATATAATCTTTTTACTTTGTAAGGTATTTTTATTTCGTAAAGATTCAAATACATTTCCATCCCCCCGTTATATTATTAAAAAATCTTTATCGTAAAATTTTCCTTTATCTATACCTATTGTTACTATATATTTTCTACTTTCTTTGGAGATTGGATATATTCTTATAGTATCCTCTTTTTTATTTATTTTCTTTTTTAATCCTTTTATTAAGGTTTTCAATTGGTCTTGATTTAACTCCGTTTCAAAAACACTATATTGAACTCTTATCCCATAACTTTCAAGGTATTTCACTACTTTTCTTCTTCTTTTATCATTTGTAATATCATAACTAACAACATAAAACATTATATCCCCACCCTATAAAAAGGTATATATTCTTTTTCATCACCAAGTATAACTCTTGCATAATGTCTTGCCTGTTTTTGAAATATTGTTCTTATATAATTTGTTTCATCATCAAGATGGTATTTCATTTTTTGAGCAATCATATTTTCATATTTTGAAATAAATTTTTTCATTCCATCATCTGTAAAATGAATTATTTCTTTTTCTTTTTCTTTTTTTCTAAAATCATTTATAGTTATTTCATTTCTGTTCACTAAATTTAAAACAAAACTGTCTATTATTATGTTTCTAAATTCTTCAACTAAATCAAATAATAACGATTTTTTTGAAACATCTATTGTATGCAAATTACCAAAATATGGATCAAGACCTACTATATTTATTGCTGCCATTACTTCATTATATAAAAAGTAGTATCCAAAGGATAACATAGCACTAATAGGATCTTTTGGCGGATGCAATGTTCTTTTTTCAAATCCAAAATCTTTATTTTTTATTAATTTTTTATATCCTTGAAAATAATATTTTGTACCGATACCTTCAAAACCTCTTACTTCATCAATATTTTTACCTTTTTCTACCTTTTCAATCGTTTTTCTTATTGCTGCTAATTCTTTACTTAATTCACCTTTGGGTAAGTATTTGCTTCTATTTAACAAAAAATCATATGAATTTTTTAGTTTTCCTATTACTATCGATTTTGAGATATTTAGTTTAAAAAGTTTGTCTTTAGAACGTTCATATTGTTTTATTCTCAATAATACATTTCTATATTCATCAGTATATAATTTACCTCTGTATTTCCCAGTTTGTGTCATAAAAATTACTTCTATTTCTTTATCTAAAAAATAATTTATTATGGGTGTTGTTAAAGAAATATTTCCCATTAAATTAACTTTTTCTATTTTATTTAATGGTATTTCTGAAATAACTTTATTTTCTTTTGATATTATTAATCTCCCTTGTTTTTTCGATAAAACAGCTCCTTGTTCCGTTATATAAATAACCATTTTATCACCTATAGTATTATTTCAACATCATTTCCATTTCGTTTTATTGTTCCTATTTCTATTCTTAGTTCATTTTCGTCTCCCATTTTTTTTAATATCATTTTCTTTAAATTTTTAATTTCCTTTTCTATTTCGAATTTTTCAGAGTTTTTTTCTACAATTTTTTTAGCTATATCGTTTATATCTATTTTGTCTAAAAATATATCTTCTATATTGGCTATAATAGCATATGGAGTATTATAATTACCTGGGAATTTGCATGTACAATTTTCTAAATTTAAAGATAAATTTTTATTTAATATTATTTTCCTAATTTCTTCGCAAGTTATTGGAACTCCAGTGCTTTGTTTTTCTATCATTTCAAATCTTTTCGGATTATAATTTATTGTTTTCTTTAAAATTTTTAATACATTACTTTTTCCATCTTTTGTTTTTATCATTGATTTAATAAGAATATTTTCTTCTTCTTCAGATATATACGCTTCTTTTTCGATTTTATTTATTATTTGGTTTAAAATGACACAACCATTTACTAATGTATTAATTTCACTCGAAGTTTGTCTTGATATTCTCTTCCTAATCTCGTTTTTTATTTTGTTTGATTTTTTAGTTTTATTATTTGAATGGGTTTTCGGGATTTTATAAGCTGTTTCATTTTCATGTATTTCATAATTTTCATCAATATATTCTTTAAATAACGATTCAATTTGTTCTTTTTTATTTTCTTTTATTTCAAATAAATATTTTGTTTGATTTGGAACAAATTCAAAATTTTCATTTACAAATAAGCATTTTTTACCTGTTTTTCTATGGATTCCAAGTGGTATTTTTATTAAATTACCTAATCCTCCATTTAACTCAGTTTGTTTGGGAAATACTTCTACGTCTATTCCTTCTTCTAAATCTATTCTTTCTAATATTTTTTCCATGATTATTTTTACCTTATAACTAAGTATTGGTGTGTCGAAAAACATCCAGATATGATAACCTCTATTTCCTGTATATTCTATATAATTATTAATATTTTCATTGTTAAGTTCTGAAATAAGTTTTTTAGCAACTTTTCTACTATTTTCTTCATATATATATTTATTTTCATCATGTAAATATGATTTTTTTATATCTATATCAAATGCTGCAAATTTTATGGAATTATCTTTTTTTAATTGATATATTCCAATTGTTTTTTCACCCTTTAAATGTTGAATTACATCTTTATAATTTAATGGTCTTCTTACCGGCTTATATCCATTATCAAATTGAATTGAAAATACATCTTCTCTTCCGGAAAATAATTCCATAAATCTTCTTATTAAATTTGAAGATGGTGAGAATAAATTTGCTTTATCTTGAATTTCTAGTATTTTTTCTTTTATTTCTAATTTTTTATATATTTCTAATGCCTTTTTCATTTCATTAACTTCTTCATATATTTTTGCTAATTTTAATAAATATTTTTTCTCTGGTTCTTCATTAACTATTTTCTCAAATATCTCCTTTGCTTTTTGATAATTTTGAAATTCAAACAGTAATTCTCCATATTTTACCAACGAGCCGTCTTTTACAGACAGCTCGTTTTCTGCTTTTTCAAAATATTCTAATGCTTTTTCAAATTCAAAATTTTCTTCAGCTTCTAATGCTAATTTTTTATATTCACTAGCCATAATTACCCTTCTCTATATATATAATAATAACCTATCAAATTATTTTGTTCCATAAAATCCATTTCTTCTTTAGTATATATTCTTCCTTCTTCTGGCCTTTTTTCTAATTTTATGACTAAGGCACTTTCACCTTTTTCAAAATATATTTCTTTTCTTTGTAAAGGCACATTTAATTTAAATTTATCTTTTATAAACTCTGTTACTGATTCATGACCAACAGCAGAATCTAAAGTATTATCTTCTAATGCTTTTTCCAACATCGTTTTAAATTCATTTTTTGTTAATTTCAATACATAAAATCTTCCTTCTTGATTTTCTTTTGATATTGGCATTATTGTAGAGTTTAATAAATATATCTTTTTAAAACTAATTTTTGTATTTTTTAAATCTAAAATTATTTTATCTATCTTAGATAAAGCTTTTTCTAAATTTTCTTCAAGAGTATTTTTAGAAATAGATGTATTAGCTCTTCCACCATGTGCTATGCTATTTCTCCAACCTTTTACATTTTTTAATAATTCAGAAATTTCATGTGATAGGTCTTTATTAATTGCTTCACTTAGATCTTGAGAATATAACCAATATTTCTCTCTAAAATCTTTATTGTTATAATAAAAAAATTTGTTTTTTTCAAAAAGTGTTATATCTATAAGAAGTTCTCTTAAATGTATTATAGATTCAGAATACTTTTTCCAATTTATCAATAACTTTATTATATTTTTCATAAATTCAATTTTTTCTAAAGTAACTATGTTAGGAAATTTATTTATTTCTTTTTCTAAAGGTAATTTCTCCAGAACTATTGTTTGAAAATCTACTAAGAACTTTTCTATTGGTTTTATGAAAAAAAGATTTTCTGATTTTACAGAACATTCTTTAAACTCTTTAATACTACTATCTAATATATCATTTATTTTATATATACTATTAGCAATTTTTTCTGGTGGAGAGGGTATTACTAATAATTCTTCAAAAAGCTTTAATTCTCTTGATAAAGAAGAAAACTTTAACTTATTTAAATTACACAATCTATTCTTTGCAACTATCTTTTGTATGTTCTCTAAAGATGATGTTATTCTTTCAATAATTCCATATTTTTCAAATTCTTCCAAAGCTATTGTTAAATCTGAAAGTTCGAGTGTTTGAGTTATATCTAAAATAGGAACTTCTTTTAAATTTTCTTCTATCTTTTTCCCTATTTCATATGCTCCATAAACTATTTTTATTTCTAATTTATTAACTTTTTCCACTAAGTTTTTAAAATAAAACACTATACTAGATGTAAAAATTGCCATATGTCTTAAACCATGCGTTAAATCAAATATAATTCTATCCCCTCTGAAATACAATAAGGAATTTTCTATTTCCTCCATTATTTTTTCTAATTCTTTATAATTTTTCCCATCAGGTATATCTTTATAAGAAATTTTTATTCCTAAATCTTGAAATTCTTCTAATTCCTTTAATAGATTACTTGAAAATTCATTATTTTTATCATTTAAAAAGTTATTTTTCACTTCATCTGTTACAAAAAAAATTATCTCAACATCATGTCCTTTTTCTTTTTCTAAAATTGCATTAGCCAAAGGACTTAATCTTTTTTTTACCTTCTTCCCAGGACTTTCTATAGAATAATAAAATGTTTCATAATACTTACTACTTTTCCCCAAAAAAGAGACTATTAATATCTTTTTCATTTTTGCCCCCTATAATTCAAATAAAGCAAATTTGGTATTATTTAATATATTTTCATTTTTGCTTGTGTATTCCCTTTCATATTTATCATGATCAAACCAAATATAATATAAATATATTTTATTTTCTTTAAAGTCCCAAATAGCTCTAAATGGGTCTCTTGATGCCTTATATAAATATGGTTTATCAACTTTCCATGATTTGTTATGCATTAATTCTCCTTTATATGAATTATTATCTGACTTAAATTTTTGAATTTTTCTCATCATTTCAAGAATTTGACTTTTTATAAATTTTGTTTTATCAGGATTTTTAGTTATCATATCTTTAATAAAATCACTAATATACACTTCTGTTTTTAATATTCCTTTTAATAAAAAAACACCAAATGCATTTAAAATAATAAAATTATCAATAATATCAAAAAGATATGTATTCTCTTCAATAAAATTTCTCTCTATATACGTCAAATCATTTAATTTAACTTCTGTACTCTCAATTTTTTTTATAAGTGGTAAAAATTCAACAATTTCTTCCACATTAAATTTTATTGGCATTGATGGAATTTCTTGTAATACAGGTTTCTCTTCATATAAATATCCCATTTTATAACCATAAAACGAACCTGCTACATAACCTAAATATGACATTACTTTATAACCTGGAGTTGGTGAAAAAAATGTATCATATATTGTTCCCTTTTGCAATTCAACAACCAAAATATCCATAAATTCTCCTAATTGTTTGTTTAAATTAAATCTGTCATCAATGTCAAAGTCAACACCTTTTAACGTCACTTCAGCGTTAAAATCTCTTTCAAAAGCTATTTTATTAATTTTAGCTGCAGCTATTCCCTCTTTAGTGTTTGTATGTATTAAAGATATTCTCGGACTTTCACTTAATTTTTTATTATCTTTTAATCGTTTTATTAATGAATATTCAACACTAATATTAGTATATTCTTTATTATGATCCCTTAATGCTTCCTTTACCTTATTTACCCATTCATCTATTTTTTCCATATCAATATTATTAATATTTTCTATGTTATTTTCTTTTATATAATTTGCACAGACATTTTTACCAACAATTGCTGATTTTCCACCTGTTAATACTATATTGCTATACATTCATTATTCACCCTCTTTACCTGCCCCATTCCCATTGTAGTTTTATATCCAACACCAGCATAAAATGCAAATTCTGATAATATATTCACTACTTTTATTAATTCAATATTTTCTGGGGGAATTTCAAATTCAACATTCCCAACAAACCCTTCTAAGTAAAAATTGCTTATAAAAACTCTTTTCCTTCTTATATTTTTATTAATTATTTTTATACCTGAAAATTCATCTTTTATGCTTTCATTAATTTTAGATTCACTATATTTATTAAATTTATTTAATAATCCTGTATATATTTTTTCTTCATCAGGATATCTTAAATGTTTATCACCTATTTTAAATAATGTTGGTGTATAGAATTTAAGTTCGATTTTATTTGAATATTCCTTTTTGCTTAGCATTTCATCAACAGACAAAACACCTGCCCATTTACTTTGCTCTTTATCAAATATCACCCTTAATATAGAAAATTTAATATTTTCTATATTAATTTCTTCTTTGAATATTTTATTTTTAAACATTGTAACGGTAAATAAATTAAAAATTTTTTCATCTAAAAATGTCACTCTTATGTAATACCTTTTGTTTTTTATTATAGATACTGGTTCATCTACTTTTTTCCCTAAAAAAGATGAAACTGTAAAAGCTTTATTATTAAAGTTTTGATGAAGTTTTTTTGATACTTCTTCATTCGCTTTTTTTAATACATTAAAAAACATTCCATGAATTTTTTTCCCTGGATAAGTTGGTATAACTCCTGTTTCTAAAGCTTTTAATTCTACAACTACGCTATAGAAAATAGTATCACCTTCTTAATTAATTTCTAATTTGCACCATCCCATAATATTGTTATCTAATACTCTTCGAGTTTTTGGAAAATACTTATTAAATTTCTCTTTTGTATAACTTGTATTTTTTGTGCAATGTACTAGAAAACCATCATATAATTCTGGATCTTTTTCTTTTATGATTATTGAAACTGTATTTGACAAATATCCTTTATATTTTCCTAACCTTATTAAAGGATTTTCTATAGTATTCAATCTTTCATAGTTTTGTATTTTAGATAAAACCTCACTATTATTTTTAAAATATTCTTTTTCTACATTTAAAATACTTTTACTATACTCATATAACGCAGTTTTTATGAAATCTAAATTTAATATATCTTTTTTTTGATTATCCTTAGTAATATCCACTAGTTTTTTATGAGATTCATTATTTAAATGTAAACTAAACTCAAATTTTCCACTATATATATATTCTATCCATTCACTACCTTTTCTACTCATATTTAAAGTATTGATTTTTCCAATTTTAACTTCACTTTCATTAGGAAAAGTATCTGATATGATTAAATTTTTTAAAATATCATATTTTGCATCTTGTTGATTATGCAAAATTAATGCTTTTTTTTCTATAAATTTTGATACTTTTTGAATTTCTTTTGAAAGAAATTTCTTTACCGTATTTACTTTTATAATATTTGCTTTTTTTATTTGATCATAATTTACTTTTTTAAATAAATAAAAAGATATATTTTTTATTTTTTCTATTTCTTTTTTGTACAAAATCAAATTACCCTTTTTATTTTTTATTTTTTCTACAAGAAACTCAAATTTTGTTTGTAATTCTAACATTTCAGACTTTAATTTATTATACAGACTTTCATCATTTTTTAAAATATAATAAACAATTGCAGTTCTAATAGCTCCTTTTATTTCACTTCCTGGAATATATGCTTTTTCTTTAATTTTCATAATAGTTTTAATATTACCATCTACATTTTCATTTGTTACTCTAATAGATTTTCTCACTAATTGTTCAATTGTTTTATTACTTCTATTTTTATTGTCTAAAAAACTATTTAGATTTTCAGGATATTTACTTTTTATCCAATCTAAAAATTCTTTTTGTTCAACATCAGATAATGAACTAATCAATATTTTATCATTAACAAAATAGGTGAATCCTTTATATTTAAAATACTCTATCGGAAATATTTCATTTCCATCGCCAATGTGAAGAGGTGATAATATTTTTAATTTTGCATTATTGCTCATTCTTTCACCCTCTTAAAGTTTAAAAAAAATCCATATCCATAATGATAAATTTCTTTATCATCAATATATTTCACAATTGGAATATCTCCATAAAATTCTTTTTGTTCTTTTACTTTTAAAACACTACCTTCTTTTACATAATTAACTTTTGCTTTGAAAATATTTTTACCGCTAAAATATTCTCTGTCTTCCGTAACTCCTCTAAAACCTTCTATTTGGTAGTAAGAATTTTTCCCAACATCAAATTCATTTTTTAATGGAATATATTTACTTAAAGTTATCTTATATTCCGATTCAATGCTTATATTTTCTTCAATCTTCTTTAAAATCTCTCTTGCGTTATCATCCTCGATTTTCTCGAAAGAAAATTGACCTCTTCCTATACTTTTTTTCTTTCCTATACCCCTTTCAAAAGAAAATTCCAAAAGTGGAAGCATCCATTCTATCTTTTCAGTTTTTAATATGAAATATAAATCATAACCATTTAAAGCAATAACATTTTCATAAAAAGTACCACCAGACTCTTCATTAACACTCATTGTTAATCTATCAATATTATTTCTTTGTAATGAAAAATTGACTAATTGTGGTTTATTTCTATCAAATTTTTTCTCTTTTTCATTTTTTATATACTCTTTAAATATATCGATCCCTGATTTTTTACCGTTTATATAATCAAAAAAATCTTTACTATTAATATATTTTACTTTTTTGAATTTTTTAAGTTTATTAACTAAAAAAAGTTTAAATGATTTCGTATATAAATCTTTATCATATGAATTTTCAAATTCTTCTTCAAAAATTTGCTTAATTGATTTATCTTCAAATTCTTCCATATGTTTTTTTACATCAATGTTCATTGAAAGAGGCTTTGGTAATAAATATTCTGCATTTCTTTCATCATATAAAAAAACATCTGAAATAAAAAAATCTGGATTTTTAGAAAACTTTTTTATATATTCTTTTATATCCAGATTATATAAATCCTTAATAGCCCAACAAAATGCTCCAAAAAGTGTATAGGATGAAGGTACTTTTGAAAAAAAACCTTTTGGTTTTAATCTTACTAAATAATATTTCACTATATCACATCCTATAATTTAAATTTTTCAGCTAATTGGTCAAATCCTTTTAAAATCTCTTTTGGTGTCATATTTAACTTTATGGCTGTTCCCTTTCCTGTACTATAATACTCTGCATTTCTTTTAGATACTTTTTCTATTTCTATTTCTATTTTGCCATTACCTCTACTTCCACCACCACCGAGATAACTATCTTCTAACATTAATAATCCTTCAAATAAATATTTAAGATTTTTATAATCTTCTTTTGAATAGTTATCCATAACTATTTCAAATTCAAATTCACTACCTGCAATAACTCTTTCCATAAATCTTGGATTAGCGGCAGATGTTAATCTGTCAATAGAATTTTCTGCTTTTACTTCAGTATAAATATTTTTACCTAAATATTTTTCTAATTCTTTTTTACTTTCATCTGTTAATGTTGCATCTCTAAATATTAATCTTACAGGGCCTAATATATCATTATCTATTTTCCAATCTTTTGTTTGGCCAAATAACTTTAATATAAATAACGCACTTTTATCTCCTATTACTTTACTAGATATATTATTATTGTTGTTTTTTATTTCAATATTTGCATATTTCCATTCCAATAAACTCCTCATTTTTCCTTTTAATGTTGAACCGGGTATTATGGGTTCATCTGTCAATGGATTTTTTATAACTACATTGTCAATTCCTCCAATTTGGAACCCTTCATTTGTTCCTCCTATATGTAATCCTGTTAATAATTTTATCTTTCCTTTTATTATGTGCTTTCCCATAAATTTAAAAGTTATATTATCCATTTTTCTCCCTCCTAACTCCTAATTTTCTAAAAATTTAAAATATGCTATTATTGTTTCAAAAAATTTAACAAAAACATTCAAATCTTCTGGACTATTAATTCTTTCCACACAATATTCCATAAAATTATAAAAGTTTTTAGGTACTACTTTTCTTCCTACTGCATAAGCAGTCTGTGTTAATAAAATATATTTCTTCGAATCATCAAAGTTATTGCCCGTTTTTCCTCTATTAGCTTGTTCAAACTCTTTTAATGTTGCAAATATATTTCTAATTTGAACAGTTTTCATCTTATTTTTTAAATAATTAGCATATTTATAGGCAATACCTTCTGTTGTTGCATATTTTTTTGGTTCTAAAAATTTAGATAAATTCTTTCGTTCATTACCCTCAATTTTCTTGAGTTCCGCCACAATATTAAAATCATCTCTTCCCGACACTTTACATCCCTCCTCTTGTTTTTTCTAAAATATAACTACCTATAAATTTAAATTCTTTAAAATATTCCTTTGCAATTAAATCATCAATTATTTTATCCGCTAAACTCTTTTCCGTTGTTCTATATACTTTATAAAATAATTTTGGGATATATAATGGACTAACATTTTTTCTTTTATCACAATATTCTTTATTCAACATATAAATATAATAAATTAACCCTCTATTTATAGAATCATTTCTTACTAATTTTGTATATTCTTTAGCCTTATTTAATACATCCTCAAATTTTTTATATTTTACTCCATTTATTTCTTTTTCCTCCCAGCTTAAAGATGTATCGAAAACATTTATCATTCCTTTTTGTGTTGAAAGATTTTTGGACTTTTCAAGATTTTCTTCTGCAATTTCAGCAGCATTTGATATTGGATATTTATTTTTTACTATGGCAATACCTCCAGAAATTTCAATATTTGGATTATAGCCGGTAAATCTCTTTAATTCATTTCTTATTTCAAGAGCTAATTCTATTGTATAATCCCATGGGCCAACTATAAACAAATCATCCCCACCTGAATATGTAATGTAAAAAATATTTGTTATTTTTGAAGCAATATTCATTAATTTCTGATCTTCTAAGTTTTTTACTTCATTTTTCCAAATTTCAAAAATTTTATCACATATTTTATTTAAATATCCTCCAAAAAATAAATCAAAATTTCTGCTTAAAGATGCTATCCTTGAAATTGATTTTTCAGAATTGCTATTATCTTTTTCAAATCCCATAGCAAATATCATCCCAAGATTATCAACATCCATTTTCAATATTCCAAGTTTTTTATCTCCTATTGACAATTTCGATATTGCTTCAAAGGTTAAAGGTGCTCCTTTTTCAATTTCAAATTCTAAATCCTCAAAATCTTCTTTAGAAATCTTTTCTTTTGCTTTAGGCACAGTATCCCCAAGAAATTTAAACCCTTTTATTTTTTCATTTTTAGTATTATTCACTTTTAAAATATCTAGTAAGTTTTCATCATTCATTACTTTAATAATAATATTTTTTTCGAGTTTTTCATTTCTTGCTATATATACTTTTCCAAATTCATCAAAATCAATTTTTACCAAGTTTTTAATTTCTTCATTATCAAATTTTATATCCGATTTTGAAAAAATTATTACTTTATTGCCTTTAGCTAAATGAGTCCCTATTCCCTCATGTATTTGACATTCTTTACAAATAGAGTTTTCATTCGTTTTTAATTTAACTCCACAAATCTTACATTTTTTAATCTCTTCCTGTTTTTCTTTTTGGTTAACAAAAAACTCCTCTTCAGAAATTATCTCATTTACATATTTTTGAAGTTTTTTTTCTTGAAGTTTATTATTCATTTCATATAACAAATCCGAATAACTTCGTTCTGTCCTTTTATCTAATATATTGAAATCTTCAATCAAAATTCCAAAGACAATAGAAATTAGACCATCAAATTTTTCTGATAGCCATTTATTTATAGAATACTCTAAAACTTTCAACTCTTTTGAAACATATATTTCTTCATCATTTCTATTTAATTTTTCCGGTAAAATTATTTGGAATTTGCCACCACCAGAATATAAAATATTTGAAATTGTTAAATCAAAATATCTTATAATATATTTTGCTATTACCTCAGTAAGTAACCAAATATAGAAACTTCTTCCTCTTAATCTTTTTGCAACTTTACTTTTATCTTCAGAATCTGTTATTTTAAATATAAACTTTTGGATGCCTGAAATATCACCTTCTAGTAATATAAACTTATTATTTTTATTACTTAAACAAGAAGCAATTGCCGCAGTAGTTCTAAGGTGGTCATAGAGAGAAATATCTGGATAATTAATAGTGGAACTTGGAATATTAGAAGTATATTTTTGTAATAAATAGGAAAGCTGACTATAGAAAGTATCAAAATTTTCTATTTTAGATATTTCTTTATATTCTTTTAAAAATTCATCCCATAGATAATTATATTTATCTGTTAATAAATTACCTTCTTTAGGAATCAACTCATCAGATTCAATAAACTTTGGAAATATTTTTTCTAGAGTTTCGTAATCAATTTTTTCTAATTCTATCTTATTTTTTCCTTTTAATTTTTCATTAATATTTCCTTTATCATATTTTTTATAAAGATGAACCTTATCAAAAATTGATTGTTGCCTGATTTTCTTATATGTATTTTTATTTCCATAAATTTTTTCTAATTTTTCCAAATCCTCAGCATCTAAATTTTCATCATCAACTATTCTATCCATTGAAGCTGAATATATATCAGCTTTTGAAATAATATTATTCTTTGATTTGTGATGTGAAGCCGATAAATCAATTATTTTTGATTTTAGTTCGTTATTATTAATATTCAAAAAATTGTCTAAAAAATAAGCTGTATAGGCTGCATGAATATAACTAAAATATCCATTTTTAAAGACTGCAAATAATTTTTTATCTTCTTCAAATCCTTTTTTATCAAAATTATTTTCATTTTCGATTTCCGCACGCTGCATAAATTTTCCAATATCATGAAGTAACCCTGATAAAGAAAGCATTTTTTCTTCATTAATATTATTAATTTTTATCACACTTACTTCACCACCTTTCATAATAATTCATATATTTATTTAATAAAATTTTAACTTAATTAAGTTATCTAAGATATATTAATTAAATTAATTTTTTAAAATTATAAACTAGTAATATATTCCTTCTATTATTTTAACACATATTATTCTTTTTTGCAAGAATAATAAATATAAAATTTTTTATTAAAAATAAAAAACTTCAGGTTTATTCCTGCAGACTGTTATTCTAAATTATTAATTTCTATCTTTTTCAGAATGTAAATGGTAAAATAAGAAAGGCTCTTTCCAAAGATACTTGAATTAACTATGTTCAATCATCATAATTTTGGGTAGTATAATAAAAAGTGTGCGTATTCACTTTCTAGAAGATTTTGACATAAAATAAGAAAGGGATATTATAAAATTGAAAAAAAGAAAGGGGTGTTTTTTAATGAGAAAACA